>NZ_JAUBQQ010000010.1:0-52356 GCF_036701335.1 Microcoleus sp. Pol12B5
GACTGCGAAGGTGCGGGGGAAATGTTCGCCGTTACCAACTTTGATTTAAAGAATGTGCCGCGCACTGATTCGCAAGATGTTGATTATGCTAAAGACTTTTTTGGAAAGCGCGCCTATTTAACAGTTAGCGGTCAGTTGGAAGCGGAAGTTATGGCGATGGCTTTCGGCAATGTTTACACTTTTGGCCCGACTTTTCGAGCGGAAAATTCTAATACTTCGCGACATTTGGCTGAGTTTTGGATGATTGAACCGGAGATGGCTTTCTGCGATCTGCAGGGAGATATGGATTTGGCTGAGGCGTTTTTAAAGTACATTTTTAAATACGTTTTGGAGCATTGCCGGGAAGATATGGAGTTTTTCAATGAGCGCATTGACAAAACGGTTTTGGCTACTGCTGAAAATATCATTAATAATCAGTTTGAGCGGATTACTTATACCGAGGCGATCGCACTTTTGGAAAAAGCAGACAAAAAGTTTGATTTCCCGGTAAGTTGGGGTTTAGATTTGCAGTCGGAACACGAGCGTTATTTGGCTGAGGACTTGTTTAAAAAGCCGACGATTGTCAGCGATTATCCCGTCGGGATTAAAGCATTTTATATGCGTTTAAATGATGACGAAAAAACCGTGCGAGCAATGGATGTTTTGGCTCCTAATATTGGGGAAATTATCGGCGGTTCACAGCGGGAAGAAAGGCTGGATGTGTTGGAGCGGCGCATGGAAGCGCAGGGTATGAATAAGGAGGAATTGTGGTGGTATTTGGATTTGCGCCGCTACGGTACTGTGCCTCACGCTGGGTTTGGTTTGGGATTTGAGCGGTTAGTGCAGTTTATGACGGGCATGGGGAATATTCGGGATGTGATTCCATTTCCGAGAGCGCCTTTGACTATTGATTTTTAGTTGAGGTTGTAGTGAGGACTTTATTCCTATCGTGTTTTATAAGGAATAAAGTCCTCACTACAAACACCTTATTTTGTGGTAGGTTAACCCAGAACAGTTATCCGACATGGGTAACTGTCTAGCCATTTACGCTCCGAGCCTGAACAAGCTGGTAATTGAAAGCGATCGCCACAACGGTAGACTAACTCTGAATGGTGGGCATATAATACAATATCTGCTACCTTGTCCATTTTTAAATAAAAGGGGATAATAATGAGTTCATCAGATACAGCTATCTATGGGACACATTTTGGAGTATACCTTTGGTCTATTCTAATTTGTGTAAATAAAGAGTGTGGTTTCGGTGGATTTTCTACGCTTATGTCTTATCCTCCTGTTGAGGGGCTATCCATTGAATTTTATAACACTCCAGAAGGCGATTTTTTAGGAACTATCATTAATGTTAACTAAGCAGTCAGTTTCGCTCCGTGTGAGGTAATCCAGACAAATAAAGGTTTTGGTATGACGGAGAAAAATTACCGTCAAACCTTCAATAATTGAATTTCAAGTATGGGTTGATGTGACCAACTCTAGTCAGTTAGGTAGTTTTGGTATTCCCAAGCCTTAGTAATAGAGTTCTTCCGCAAAATAGCCGTAGGGTGTATCGCCATCAAAAATTAACAAATTAGGGTGACAATCTCATAGTGACGCACCACATAAGAGGGTGGTGCGTCAAGCTAATCATGATCAAGTCGCTGGGGGAATTGTGATATCAACCGATTCCACTTTGACTGAAGTTCCCAAACTCGATAACGGCGGTTGAATTGCCTCCGTATTTCCCACTACTAATGTTACCAAATTTTCCGGTTTCAAGTAAGTCTTGGCTACGCGCTGCACGTCGGCAATTGTTGCTGTTTCGATGCTGCGGCGGTAGCGAAAAATGAAATCTTCGGGATAACCGTAGTATTCGTAGCGAATTAATCGCGACAAAGTTTGACTGGGATTTTCAAATTTGAAGATGAAAGAATTTAGGGTGGAATCTTTAGCAAAAGCTAATTCTCCCGGGGTAATTGGTTCGGTGCGGATACGATCGATCTCGGCGCGAATTGCCTGGATAAATGGTACTGTGGCATCCGATCGCGTTTGGCCTCCTGCGACAAACACCCCCGGATAGTCATATCTCGGACTCCAAGCCGCGTATACTGAATAAGCTAAGCCTTGGCGCGATCGCACGTTATTAAACAAACGGCCACCGAAACCGTTCAAAACCCCATTCATCACATCCAAAGCACCGTAATCTGGACTGCTGAGCATTCCGCCCAAATGTCCCATTTGCACGTAACTTTGACTTAATTGCGGCTGATTTACCAAAAATACGCCGCCCCTATTTGCTGGCGATACGGTTGGTAGTGCAGGCACTTCTGCACTTTGACTCGGTTGCCAGTTGGCGAATTTTTGCTCGACGAGCGATCGCATTTTAGCTGTATCAAAATCGCCAGAAATACCCAAAATCATATTTTTGGGATGGAAATATTTCTGGTAGAAACTCACCAAATCGTCGCGGGAAATATTGGCGAGGGTTTTGTATTCTACCGTGCGCGCGTAAGGACTGCGCTCGCCATAAATTAATTTTTGAAACTCGCGGCCGGTAATACCGTCAGGATCGTCATTGCGACGGGCGATCGCACCTTGAGTTTGGTTCTTCGCTAAATCCAACTTTTCCTTAGCAAATATTGGCTCCCGAATCACTTCTGCAAATAAGTCAAATACGGGTTCCAAATCTTCAGCTAAAGCACTAAAATTAGCGCTGCCAGAACTAACATCAATCCCCGTTTCTACCGAAGCTGCTCGCTGTTCTAGCAACTGATTTAATTCATCAGCCGTATGCCGGCTAGTGCCACCAGTTCGCATCACTTCTCCCGTCAAACCTCCCAATCCAATTTTATCGGCAGGTTCAAAACGCTCGCCCGTGCGAAATAGCGCCGTTCCCCCGACTAACGGGAGTTCCCGGTCTTCCATCAGATACACCCGAATGCCATTTTTCAGCTCGAAGCGAGTGTATTTAGGCAGTTTAATTTCTGCCAGCGGGGGAAATGTTAATTCGTCGTAGTGTTTGGGTGCCGCCGCAAAGGAAGGTAACAAATTAAACGTGCCCAGTGAAACAGTAAAAAAGCAAAGCGACAGCAGAAATAACTTTACTTTTTTCAGTCTCAATTTAGTCCTTTTCATTCTTTCTCCTAAGTTATACATTCTGACAAATGTTGACTGTTCGCTGTTGGCTGTTTGCGGAAAAGCTCACCACTGACAACAGATAACTGACAATTGCCAACTGACAACTGACAACTGACAACTGACAACAGTCAACTGACAACAGTCAACTGACTTCTTTACAGCGGCAAAAGCTTTCCAATCGTGCGATTTTCCGGGCGGAAAGTTGCCTGAGCGACACGCTGAATGTCAGCGGGAGTAACAGCGGCGATCGCATCCAATTCCTTAAACAAATTTTGCCACGAACCAGTTTTCACTTGATAGTCAACCAGCGCAAATGCCATGCCCATATTAGAATTGAGCGATCGCAACAAATCGGCTCTTGCCTGAGTTTTCACTCGCTCCAATTCCAAAGCAGAAACCGGCTCAGTTTTCAGGCGATCGATTTCTTTGCTCAAAGCTGCAGCCACTTCATCAACCGTGCGGCCCGGAGCAGTTTGAGCGTAAAATAACATCAAATTCGGATACTTTTCCCCCGGATAACCGCTGAAACCTTGAGCAGCCAGCGCCAATTGCTGCTCTTCTACCAAAGATTTGTAAAGCCGAGAAGTGCGGCCATCGCTGAGCAAAGAACCAATCATTTCATAAATGGCATTGTCGGGATGATTCATCGCCGGTTTGTGATACCCTTCCAAATACCAAGGTTGAGTTTTTAATTTCAGCGTGACTTCCTTCGTTTGCGTTTGGGGAGGTTCGACAATCTGCAATTCTGGAGGCGCTGGTGAGGCCTTGTAACGGCCGAAATAAATTTGAGCTAGTCGCTTCACCTCCGAAGCTTTCACGTCTCCTACCACCGCCACAGTCAGCTTGCTGGGGACGTAGTGAGTCTCGAAAAACTTCTGCACGTCGCTGCGGGTGAGGTTTTTAATGTCTTCAGTGGAGCCAATTACAGGGCGGCGGTAGGGATGAACAGAGAAAGCTTTGTTGGCAAAAGCTTCAACCATTTGTCCGATCGGAGAATTCTCGGTTCGCAGCCTGCGCTCTTCTAAAATTACCTGTTTTTCCTTGTAAAATTCCCGAAATACTGGTTCTAGAAATCGCTCGGATTCCAGCGACATCCACATTTCTAACTTGTTAGCTGGAAGGCTGTAAAAATACATTGTGGCGTCGGTGGAAGTAGCGGCATTTAGTCCGACTCCGCCTGCTTGTTCCACTATTTTGCCGAGTTCATTGCGCTTGACAAATTGCGAAGCTTCGGCTTCAACTTTGTCAAATTCTGCTTTTAATTGGGCGACTTCTTCAGTTTTGCCGCTGGCCTTGGCTGCTTGCATTTGCTCGAAGAGTTGGTCTTGTTTTTCTAGCAGCGGCTTTTCGGCTTGGTAGTCGGTAGTGCCGATTTTTGGCGTGCCTTTGAAGGCTAAATGTTCGAGATAGTGAGCGACTCCGGTTTGGCCGTCGGGTTCGTTTGCGCCGCCGACATCGGCGTGTATCAGAAACGATGCTACGGGCGCTCTGGGCCTTTCGAGTACGATAAATTTCATGCCGTTGTCGAGCTTAAATTCGCTGACTTGGCTGATTACTCGATCGAGCGATGGCTGAACAGAGACTGCTTGGGAGCCGCTAGCGGGGTTGGGGCGGGCGAGGGCGATTTCGGGAGAAAGTCCCCACCACAGCAGTACAGCGGCCAGCAGGGAGGCAATGAATCGAGTTTTGCTCACGGGCGATTCCCTACGGGATAGCTTCGCTTCACGGGTTTTTTGGAACTGCGGGGTCATTCGATTTTAGATTTTAGATTTTAGATTTTGGATTGTCAAACAAAAAAATGTTTGTGCTCGGTGGCCAGGCATTCTTTTCTAAGGATAAAGATTTTTGGAGGCATAAGCGATCTGTTGCGCCGCAGATGTTAGGCTGATACAGCAAATCTCAAAAAGGGTCTGGAGCCCGGCGAGGAGTTTTAAGTTTGGGATAAAAGCCGCGCACAACTTAAAACTTAACATTATTTAGCCATTTAGTCCCGAACCCGTAGTTCCAAGTTGCCAATTACCGATTGCAAAGCCATGCGAATTTTTAATCAGTCTCCTCCTTCTGAAACAGAAACTAAGAAGCGAATTTTACAAGCAGCTCAGCGGTTGTTTGCCCGCAGCGGATACGACGGCACGACAACTCGTGATTTAGCAGCGGCGGCGGGGGTAGCCGAGGGTACGCTATTTCGGCATTTTGATAATAAAAAAGCGATTTTGATTGAGGTGGCGACGGAAGGATGGGTGGAGTTGCTGACGGATTTGCTGACTGAATTGAGTGAGATGGGCAGTTACAAAGCAGTGGCTCAGGTGATGCGGCGGCGGATGCTGAATATCCGCGAGAATAGCGACATGATGCGGGTGTGTTTTTTGGAGGCGCAATTTCACCCGGATTTGCGCGACAGAATTCAGTTGGAAGTCATCGGAAAAATGAGCGATGTGGCTGAGGCTTTTTTTGAAACGGCGATGGAAAAAGGAGTTTATCGAAAGATGAATCCGAAGATTGTCGCTCAGGTATTTTTGGGAATGTTTGCAGTCGCGGGTTTCAGTCAAAATACGATTATGGAGCCGAATGCTTCTCCGCAAGAAATGCAGGAAATGGCTGAAGGACTCGCAGATATTTTTCTGAATGGGGTTTTGCTAAAAGATGAATAATTAGTTATGGGTTATTTATTGGTTGTTACTTATTGGTGATTATAATCAATAACCAATAACCAATAAGTAGTCACTACTACCCACTTACTCTATAAACTCGTACATCTTTTGCACCCACTTCTCCCGATAATCCTGCCATTCATCCGTCACTACTTCCCAAGTTGTATTGCTTTCAAGTTCCAGCAAGAGACTTGATACTTCTTCTAGCGTCGATGCTATATGACATTCTTCTACCCAACTTTCACGGATCATTTTCCAGAGACTTTGTACTGCTTCTCGCTGAAAATTTGATTCTAATTCAACTAGCAATTTGGCGAGGTGTTTTTCGTCATTTGCTGCTAACACCTCGCTCATCCAACAGTTGCGACGTTCTTTCCATTCTTCCGTCACTGCGTCCCTGTTTAGGTGGGATTGAAACTCTAACAGTAATTGGTTTAGTTCTACCATATTAAATTTGGTCTTGTTTGCAGTTTGTGCTAGGATTGTACAAATTTTATTCATTTAGACTGTTGGTTTTTTATAATGAGCGATGTGGCTAAGGTTTTTTGGAAAACTGCGATGGAAAAACAAGTTTATCTAAAGATGAATCCGAAGATTGTCGCTCAGGTATTTTTGGGAATGTTTGCAGTCGCGCCCTTCAGTCAAAATACGATTATGAAGCCGAATGCTTCTCGGTCGCAAATGCAGGAAATGGCTGAAGGACTCGCAGATATTTTTCTGAATGGGATTTTGCTGAAATATCAAGAATTAGTGATTAGTCATTAGGAAATTTTAGAGCCAGGAAACGCATATTTGCAGGCTCTTAACCCTCGAAACTACTCGTTAAACTTGTGCATTTCCTGCACCCATTTCTCGCGATTTTGCTGCCATTCATCTGTCACAGCTTTCCAATTGGTATTGGTTTCAAGTTCCAGCACTAAACTTGATACTTCTTGAACAATCGATGCTCCCAGACATTCTTCTACCCAACGGTCTCGACGCTCTTGCCACTGAATATCCACAGATTCCCACTGCAAGTTAGATTCCAATTCAACTAGCAATTCTGCTAGATATGTCAGGTTAACTGATGCTGCAACATCGCTCACCCAACTTTCCCGGCGCTCTATCCATTTTTGTGTAACTCCTTCCCATTTGAGGTTGCTTTCAAACTCTAACAGTAACTGATTTAGTTCTACCATCTTAAATGTTGGGTTTTTTGTAGTTTGTGCTACAATTGTACCAAAATTTTCACTCAACAGAGTGTTAAGTTTTTTTTTAGATTGCGGTCGCAGTGAAACTACAGAATAGATAACTGAATAATGAGCGATGAATTTACTTTAGATATGCTAGACATTCCCAGCGGTTGGAGCCGGGGCGAAGGTGACTGGACAGGAGTGGCGGCGGCTCTTGCTAGAGGGGAAACTGTCGAAGTAATTCAAGAAGTTGGTTCTACTTTGTGGCACAACAGCCTGCCCGAAAAACATTCTTTGTATTGGGATGGCGAAAATCTATCAACTATCAAAGCCCGAATTTGGATTAGTTTCACCCAGAGAAGATTTTCGCCGGAATCTGCTTTGCCAAAGGTTCAGTGGCATCCAAGAGTGTTGTGGATAGGGGTAGGTTGCGAACGCGGAACAGGGCGAGAATTAATCGAAACTGCGATTCAAAATGTATGTCGCGGTTATCATTTAGCGGAAAGTTCGATCGCAGGTATTGCTACAATAGACACTAAAGCAGGTGAAGTCGGCTTGCTGGAACTTTGTCAAGAGCGAAATTGGCCGTTAAAAACCTTTGCTGCTGACATTTTAAGTTCCGTAGAAGTCCCCAATCCTTCAAATATTGTAGTCAAACAAGTCGGGACGCCTAGTGTAGCAGAAGCTGCGGCACTTTGTGCGATCGAAGTGATATCTTGTACCATTCTCCACAACAGGCAAGATGCCTGTTCCACAAAGAGTGAATCTGGTTGTGGCGTGGGTATCCTACCCGCCCGTGAAAGGCTTTTAGTCCCTAAACAAATATTTCGCAACAAAAATCCCCCCCTTTCACAAGGAGAGGTTAGGGCGGGTTCTGCGGTAACAGTAGCGGTTGCAGTTTCCGCGATCGAGTATCTGGGATAATGTATTACTGAGACAAAGTATTGGCATTCACAAATCGACCAATCACCCCAGAAACGAATGACAAAACAATCGAACCAAACAAAGCCGGCCAAAAACCGTTAACAGCAAAGCCGATATTGAACGCACCGGCCAACCACGAAGCCAGGGAAAGCGAAATTGCATTCACAACGAATAAAAACAAACCTAAAGTAATAATGGTCAAAGGCAGCGTCAGCAATGTAAGAATCGGTCTGACAACCGCGTTCACCAATCCGATAACAACAGCAGCCACCATCGCAGCCGGAAAGCTAACCACCGCAATACCTGGTACAATGTTAGCGGTAATGATCAGCGACACCGCTGCTACTATCCAAGTTAAGAAAAAACTTAGCATATCTTTTTTTCCATCCCCATCACTATTAATTAAGATTGTACCTGTTTAGTCGATCGACCAAAGTTCGGGATACACTACGAAATATCCACCTTGCGAGAATATCAGATTTATGAAAATCCGGCAACTAGCAGCATTGCTCTTGGCGCTAACTATCTTCATCCTGCCGCAGCCAGCCCAAGCTCAATCTAAATATTACGCTCCGCCGTTGTCCTTTAGCAACGCCGAACTGACAAGACGCGATTTTTCCGGTCAAATGCTGCGGGCCGCTGAGTTTTCTAACGCTAATATGGACTTGACTAATTTTTCTAATGCCGATTTGCGGGGAGCAATTATGAGCGCTTCGGTGATGACTCAGGCGAATTTGCACGGCGCCAATTTAACTAATGCAATGATTGATCAAGTTAAATTTACTAATGCCGATTTAAGTGATGCAATTTTAGCGGAAACAATTTTGCTGCGTTCTACTTTTGACGGAGTTGATATCACTGGGGCTGACTTTACCGACGCAATTATGGACGGCTCACAAGTTAAAGAATTGTGCACAAAAGCCAGCGGTATTAATTCTCAAACAGGGATTTCTACTCGTGATTCCTTGGGATGCCGCTGATTTATTTTACAATCCCATAATTTCAATTTGTGGAACGGGCATCTTGCCTGTTCTGGGCTAGAAGCCCAGCCCACAATCAATAAATACACAAAATAAATTTGGTTGTGGGACGGGCCGGAGAACCCGTTTAGGGCGGGCTAGAAGCCCACCCCACAATCAATAAATACAGCAAATAAATTTGTTTGTGGAACGGGTTCTCACGCCCGTTCCTGACAGCCTAAACCAAATTTACTAAGGCTTTGCTTTTTTCTGAGCAGCCGCATAATGCTCACTCATTAACTGATTAACTTCTGGATTGTAAATCCGCAGATAATTCCAGTAATTCTCAAACACCGATTTCACGTATCCTTTCGTTTCAGGAAACGGAATCTTTTCCGCAAAAGCATCCGGGTCACTAAAATTAAACCTCTTCAACCAATCTGCTACTGCAGTTGGCCCGGCATTGTAACTCGCCACAGCTAACATCGAGTTATTCTTGTACTCGTCGTGAGTGTGATCTAAATACCACGTACCAAGTTTAACGTTGTCGTCCACATTCTCCAATGAATACTTTTTGAGGCTGATTTGTCCAGCAACCCAAGCTGCTGTTTCCGGCATTACTTGCATTAAACCGGTGGCGCCAACTGATGATTTGATAGCGGGCATAAACCGCGATTCCTGCCGAATTAATGCTGTTACTAATACTGAATTTAGTTGGCGTTCTTTCGACCATTTGACAATGGTTTCTAAGTAAGGAAAAGGATAAAGTGCTTGCCAATAAATCGGTTGCTGTCTGAGTTCGAGGTATTGGGTTCTATCATCTAGTTTATCGCGCTGCCGCAAACTCCCAACCATCCATAAACCGTCTAAATTGTCTCCGACTGCAACTCGCATTAAACCGTCGGTAAACTGTTCGGCAATACTTGGCTCTACGCGGTCGATAAATTCTATTTGCCAGAGCGTCCAAGCATCTCTATCTTGACCTAATTGATAGAGTTCTTTCAATGCTGGAGAACCGGCGGTTGGTTCGGGGCGCTGAGGCGGCCGCACTACATTGGGAGACAAATCTCGGACTGTGGTAAAGTCGCCGACTGGCCAGCCGAGAAGTACAGCCGATCGCCACGCAAAATATGATTCTGGATAGCGTAATATAGTGTACTCAAATGCAGTCTTGGCGTCTTGTTGCCGACCGAGTTGCTGTGCCCATTTCCCGACCCAAAATGCGGCTTCTGGAGCTTGTTCGCTGTCGGGATTGTGGGTGGTTAATTCTCTCGCCCACTGCCAAGCTGATTTTAAATCTCCGCCTTTGGCAAACTGCTGGGCGATCGTCCACCGCAATTCCCCTGCTTTATCAGAATTATTGTATTTTGTCAAGAGCAACTTCCGGGTATCTGAGGCGGATTGACCACTGCGTGCTTTGTCGAGAAGTTGGGATTTATCTAACAAAGCTTCGGGGGCATAATTGGGAAATTTGCTAATAACTCGATCGAGCAAAACGATCGCTTCTTTCGGTTCGCTCAGCCGCGACAGCCGAATTAAACCCAAACCAGTATCTTCGGCATCGGGAAACTCCCGCACTAATTCTTGATAGGCAATTCTCGATTCCGGGATTTTTCCGTCTAGCCACAAACCGCGAGCTTTGCGGTAAAGATTTTTGGCGTTGCGGGGAGCTTTCCCGTAAGCAATAGCTCCTTTGCCGTAATTTTGTTTTTCCCAATAGCCAAAGGCAATTTCTTCCCAATCTTCCGGTTTCAAACCGGCGCTGTTTCGCTGCACCAGTTGTTCCAAAATTGTCCCGTAATCTTTGACATAATGACCGTGTTTTGCTACGAGCAGCATCAACTTCGGCTGATTGGGATTTTCTTTTAACTTGCGGAGGGCAATTTCTACGCTGCGGGGATGACCCGGAAATTCAGTAATTGCCTGTTGCCAATATTCCGGTTTTGAGTTCCCTAAAATATATAAAGCTTCCGCTGCTACCGGGTCGCTCGGATAGTTTTTGAGCAGTTCCTCCCAAGCTTTTTGAGTTTTGCCTTTGTCGCCGCTCAATTGGTAAGCTTGCGCCCTTTTTAGGGCAATGTGAGCAGCTAAAACCGGATATTCTTGCTCTAATTTATCCAATAACTTTAATGCTTTGGCCGCATTTCCTTGCTGGATTAAATCGCTGGCAAGCAGATAGCGGGCGCGGCTTTGAGGGGAGATTTCCTGCTGCGGGTTCGTACTTGCAGACTGACTGGTTGCGAGTTCAACTAATTTCGCCGATCGCTCGATCGGTGATAGCGATACCAGCATCTTGACTTGCGATTCGGAATTCGCTGCATTCAGTGGCTGCTCGGCCTTCTGGACCGAGCCCAAACCCATCCATTTCATCGCAGCAACCAAAGATCCGATCGCAATAACGCAAACTGAAACGCTGATTAAAACAGAAAATCGGGCCCGGCGTCGTTTTAGCATGGGAAAATTTAAGAGAATAAGATATAAAGAACCGATCGTTTGTCAAAAGCCATCACAGACAGGATGGGTGTTCCACGCCATCACAGGCAGGATGCCTGTTCAACGAGAAATAAATGTTAATAGTGGGGCAAAAACGGACAGCCCACCCCCACACAGATGATTGAGATTGGTGGAAGATCCGATCGCAGGCGGACTTGGCTGATATAGTAGCAGAATTTATTTCGATGTGGAGTGAAGAATTTGTGCGATCAATCTATTTACCCGCACCAACGAAAAACCACAAACCACTCACTGCAAAGTACAATCAAAAATCTAAAATCTAAAGTGTAAATCAAAACATGGAATTTCTAGTCACCGATACGCCCCGCTCTGTTTGGACCGGAGACGCCCTGGCAATTGGTCTATTTGAGGACGGCTTGGAACTCACCGGCGAGCTGGCACAATTAGATGAAAAGCTTGCAGGTACTTTGAAAGAGCTGCTACTGGAAGTAGATTTTAAGGGCAAAGTGGGTACGAGCGCCATCACCCGCGTCGGCGGCAATAATCCCATTCGCAAAATTGCGATCGTCGGTTTGGGCAAAACAGAGGACTTAAAATTAGACACCGTGCGGCAAGCAGCAGGCGTTTGCGCCAAGTTAGCCAAAAAAGAGAAATGCAAAACCCTCGGAATTAGCTTTCCGGTGTGGAAAAATGCGCCGGATGTTACAGCAAGCGCGATCGCCGAAGGTGTAGAACTCTCTCTGAATCAAGACAACCGTTTCAAATCGGAACAGGAAGACAAAAGCCCGCAAATCGAACAAATTCATTTGCTCGGTTTTGCCGGTACAGAAAGTGCGATCGTCCGCGCCCGTCAAATCACTGCCGGAGTCATTTTAGCACGCGAATTAGTCGCAGCGCCTGCAAATTTTGTCACCCCGATTACCATGGCAGAAACTGCTCAAAGTCTGGCTGCCGAATGCGGTTTAGAATTAGAAATACTGGAGCGGGAAGACTGCGAAAAACTAGGCATGGGAGCCTTTCTAGGCGTAGCACTAGCATCTGATTTACCCCCCAAATTCATTCATTTAACTTACAAACCCAAAGGCACACCGCGCCGCAAAATAGCAATTGTAGGCAAAGGATTGACCTTTGATTCTGGCGGTTTGAACATCAAAGGTGCGGGCAGTGGCATTGAAATGATGAAAATAGATATGGGTGGCGCTGCGGCTACTTTGGGAGCGGCAAAGGCGATCGGACACATCAAACCCGATGTGGAAGTTCACTTTATCAGCGCCGTCACTGAAAACATGATCAGCGGCCGCGCTATGCGCCCTGGAGACATCCTTACAGCTTCCAACGGCAAAACAATTGAAGTCAACAATACCGACGCTGAAGGTCGTTTAACCCTGGCTGATGCTTTGGTATTTGCTGATAAATTGGGAGTTGACGCGATTGTCGATTTAGCAACTCTAACCGGGGCCTGCGTAATTGCTTTAGGCGACGATATCGCGGGTTTGTGGAGTCCTCAAGATAGCGTCGCAGCCGAAATAGTCGCGGCATCAGAATTGGCAGGCGAAAAATTTTGGCGAATGCCGATGGAAGAAAAATATTTTGAGGGCTTGAAAGCATTGCACGCCGACATGAAAAACACAGGCCCACGTCCCGGCGGTTCGATTACGGCGGCGCTATTTTTGAAGCAGTTTGTAAAGGATACTGCATGGGCGCATTTAGATATTGCCGGCCCGGTTTGGACTGACAAAGAAAATGGCTACAATGGCCCTGGGGCTACCGGTTTTGGAGTTCGGACTTTGGTGCATTGGGCGCTCGGCGGCGCTTAATTGTGGATTTCCAGCGGAAAAATTGAGATTTTCTCTGTTTTAAAAGTCTGCTAGTCCATCTGTGAGCCAGGGGTTAAAAACCCCTGGCTCACTGCTTAAGTAATCTAAAAGAAAATTTAATAGCGATCATTAACAATTTAAATGTTTCTGAAGCAATCAGTAGGCGAACCTATTTATTCTGTCACAGGGAGCAACGTAAGCGTTGCTAGCCGTGACGCTCGGCATGGCTCATACTTCGGGAAACCTTCGCTCCCAAAGCCTAACCGAGACAGTTTTGACATTCCTTTACAAAATAGCTGTTTCATAAAAAATGAAAAAAGTATATAATTATGTAAATATTTCACTAGCCAAAATCAAATAATTAGATTTGATCTGATTTGCATTGGTACAGATAATTTTTTTCTTGAACTTTATGCAAGAACAATTAACAATTTTTTTTTCAACACTTGCTGTATCTTCCACACTCGGCTGCAACGCGATACCGGAGTTGCGACTGTACGCTGTTTTTGACTCCCTGACGGCACTGGCTTATTGCTCGATCGCCCTCTCTTTAGTTTATTTTTCCCGCCAAGGTTCTCAGCGCAAGATTTTCCGGCTGTTTGCCGTTGTTTTTTTTGCCTGGGGCGCTGCTAAATTGACGGAAGTTTGGACGCTTTGGCATTCCATATATTGGCTGTCGGTAACTCTCAAAGCTGCAAGTGCTTTGATTTCTTTGCTTTTAGCCGCAGTCGCTTTCGCCCTCATGCCGAAAGCACTTGCAGATTCTGGTTTAAATCACAAAGAAAATCTTCAACAACTGCCGTTAAAACAGGTAGAAAAAAACCATCACCAGCATGATATCCACAAAGGAGAATTGGCAAAACCATCACTCAATTTTTCCCCTTCTGATACTATTGTCGATAGCGCTTTAGATATCAATTCGCTTAACGAACAGTTAGAAAAAGAAATTGCAGATCGCCACCGAGTTGAGGAAAAGTTGCAACTGACTCAGTTTGCGATCGACCGATCGGCAGATGCGGTATTCTGGATCGGGTCGGACGGTAAATTTTTGTACGTCAACGACTCTGCTTGCACTTCATTGGGATATTCTGCAGCAGAATTGCTTTCGATGACAGTACACGACATCAATCCAGATTTTCCCCAAACTGCTTGGAGTTTGCACTGGAAAGTCTTAAAACGCTGCGGTTCGGTTAATATTGAAGTTCACCACGTCACTAAGTACGGTCGCATTTTTCCGGTAGAAATTACGATCGATCATTTGGAATTTAACGGCAAAGAATATCAGTGCGCGTTTGCTCGTGACATTAGCGAACGTAAGCGGATTGAGGCAGCTTTGCGAGAAAGGGAAGAAGAATTTAGGTCATTAGTTTCTAGCATTCCCGGTGCGGTTTACCGATGTAGTGCTGCTGGGCGATCGAGCCTAACTTTTATCAGCAGTGGCATAGAAGCTATTTCCGGCTATCCCGCAGCTAACTTTATGCAAAAACCGGTGCAGGCTTTTCCGAGTATAGTTCATCCCGATGACGTGCAGCATATCGAGACAATTATCGATCGGGCTATTAAAACAAAACAACCTTACATCATCGAATATCGCCTAATTCACTGCGACGGAAATGTGCGGTGGGTTGTAGAGAAAGGTCAAGCCCTTTTCAATGTAGACGGTAAAGTTTTATCCCTCAACGGCGCCATTTTTGACATAACAGAGCGCAAAGCAGCGGAGGATGCTTTGCGGCTCTCCGAGGCGATCGCCAACAACAGATCCCAGCAGCTAGAAATCGCTCTCAAAGAACTCCGAGAAACTCAAGCTCACCTAATTCATACCGAAAAAATGTCAAGTCTCGGTCAAATGGTAGCTGGAGTAGCTCACGAAATTAATAACCCTGTCAGTTTTATCTACGGCAATATTTCCTATGCTAGCCAATATATCAGAGACTTGTTGCAGCTTGTGGAACTTTACAAAAAACACTATCCTCAGCCAGCGGTAGAAATTCAACAATGTATTGATAATATCGATTTAGAGTTTTTGATAGAAGATTTGCTAAAAATATTATCTTCGATGAAAATGGGAGCAGATCGCATTCGCGAAATAGTTCTGAGTTTGCGAAACTTCTCCCGTTTAGACGACTCGGTAAAAAAACCTACTAACCTTCACGAAGGCATAGACAATACCCTCTTAATCTTGCACAACAAACTCCGAGCCAGAGGCGACTATCCCGAAATAAAAATAATCAAAGATTACGGTCAACTCCCTTTAATAGAATGTTATGCAGGTCAGCTCAATCAGGTATTTATGAATCTGCTTAGCAACAGTATTGACGCCTTGGAAGATGCTTGCAACCAAAAAAGGCGATCTGCGGCGGTCGGCGACGATTGGAAACCAACTATTAGCATTCGCACAGAAGCCCTGAACGAAAATAGTATTTGTATCCGCATTGCCGATAATGCGATCGGCATGACAGAAGACGTGCGGAGCCGATTATTTGACCCGTTTTTCACGACAAAACCGATGGGAAAAGGCACTGGTTTAGGGTTAGCCATCAGTTACCGAATTGTCGCGGAAAAACACGCCGGAGCCTTGAGCTGCCGTTCCACCGTAGGAGAAGGTACGGAATTTGCGATCGAAATTCCTTTATGAATTAGTGCGATTGTCAAGTGGGCTGTAAAAAAAAATCCATTTTCAAAAAAAATCCAAAAATTGGCTATAAATTACCAAGGTAATAATCAACATGGCAGTGAAATCGTAAATTCTGTACCTCGACCTAAAGTTGAGTTGACTTCTAGCATACCAGAGTGTTTCTCAACTACAATCTGCCGTGCGATCGCCAAACCCAACCCTGTACCTTTCCCTACACCTTTGGTTGTAAATAAGTGGTCAAAAATATGACCTTTTATCTCATCGGATATCCCTGGGCCGTTGTCATAAATGCGAATCGTCACCCACTCAGAAGACTTCCTTTCTGTCCGAATCGTGATGCAATTAGCTGGGGTTTTAATCTTCTCTAAACCTGCTTCGCGATTTGATTCTTCCACTGCATCAATCGCATTCGCCAATATATTCATAAACACCTGATTTAATTGTCCGGGGAAACAATCAACTGATGGCAAGTTGCCGTACTCTTTCACAACTTCAATCGCTGGACGCTGTTCGTTCGCTTTCAATCTGTGTTTGAGAATCAAAATTGTACTGTTAATTCCGTCATGAATATTGAAAGGAACTTTGTAGTCTTTGTCTGCTCTGGAGAAGGTGCGAAGACTGGTGCTGATACCTTGGATGCGATCGCACCCGATTTGCATCGAATTCAACATTTTGGGTAAATCTTCTACGAGATATTCAATATCAAGTTCTTCTGCTATTTGCTCGATTTCATCCCCAGGATGGGGAAATTTTTCTTGGTAGACTTGCAGGTATTTGGTCAGATCTTTGACAGCGGCGATCGCTTCATGGATATTCCCAGAAATAAAACCGACTGGATTATTAATTTCATGGGCTACCCCGGCTACTAAATTGCCCAAAGCCGACATTTTTTCGCTCTGCACTAATTGCAGTTGAGATTGTTCAACCTGGTGGGCATAGTCCTGCGCTTGCTGATACAGTCGCGCATTTTCTAAGGAAATGGCAGCCTGAGTGCAGAGGAAGTTGAGGACGAGGAGCCGATCGCGAGTAAACACTCCTTTTGTCGAGCTATGTTCGAGATAGAGTATCGCAACTAAGTTCCCGCGATCGAGAATCGGAGTACATAGTATACTCTGAGAGTGATACTGGAGCGTACAGTCATTCATTAAACCCGGAATATCGGTCTTGCCACCTTCAATAACGACAGTTTGCAGGGTATTTTTGACATAATAAATCAGCTTAAGTGGAATCCCCACAGAGCTATCTAGAGGTTGGGTTTGCAGTAAGGTCTTGGGTAACTCGTTATCTGGATTGATGTGAGTTATTGCCCGGATTTGCCATTCATCCTGATAGGGGAGTAGCAAAGCACAAGTTTCTGCCCCTGAAGTTTTTAAAATAATTTGGTTGAGGCTACCGAACAATTCATCAAGCTGAATTTTACTGGATAAAGCTTGAGCAGCTTGCACAATAGAGGCGAAATCAAGGGCATCGGAAATACTTGTGCTGCTATTACTGGAAGTCTGCGAAGAGTGGCTAATCGTTGCCAGCGTCTCTAGAGGATTAAAGCGAAGTTGGGGCTGATTCAGGATGGGATGAAGTAACTGCGGATAGCGTTGTTCTAAGTCTTGAACCTTGGCTAGTGCACCCCAACGGGCATAACAGTAATATGCCTCCTGCATATAGCTGGCAGCCACTTTTTCTTTACCCCATTCCCAGTAGAATTTGGCCGCGAGTTCGTTGGCTAATCCTTCCTCTTGGATATAACCGTTTTCCTTGGCTCCTTGAATTGCTAAATCATAAAATTCTAGAGCTTCTGTTTTGCAATTGAGGAGTTGATACTTTTGGGCTTCAACTAAATGATATTTGTGCAAGTAATTCATGGGGCCATAATCTGCCCAATCTTTTAGCTTGGCTTGATTTTCTAGCATTCGCTGCCATCGCGGCTCTGACTCAGACATCGATTCACCAGGAGTCGCCAGCACGTTCAGAGAATCATAGAAATAGAAGATCGGTTCAACAATACTTCCCATCCCTCCAGCCAAGTAATGTCGCGTTTGAGCGGCATCGTGTTCTGCTTTCGGAAAGTCTTCCAACCAGTAATCCAAGGTGAATCGATACAAGTAGAAGAAGGATAGTCGGTAAAAATCGACTTTGGCCTCATCCAAGACTTTTTCTTCGTATAAATCCTGACGTAGGGGAATCTCTTCCTCTGACTCACCCAAGAGAATTTGAGCCGCCTGCCAGTACGCCAACACACAGTTTGCTGCCGTCAATTGGTTGAGGTCGCACAACTGTTGGTAATAAGCCTGAATTTGCGGTTCGAGTTCAGCCAGCGGTTGACCGTACCAATAAGCATTGAAACAGTACAACTGAGCGTCGTAGCCCATAAATTCTAGATTGCCTGTTTCTAATCCAGCTTGATAGCCATCGAGAAGAATAGGCAGCGTTTCTTGCAGATGGATCGTCCAACAACCCACATATGCCCCCATTAACATGGCGGTTGCAGCTCGAATGTTTTTGGCATCGGGTTCTAAGGCGAGTTGATATCCTAATTGCCCAAACTGAGGCACCATTGTCATGTCGCCCCACAGCATCCTCAGTTGGAAGGCGTAACCCACGTAGCAAAAAGCTGAAACCGGACTATTGCCGAATTGGATGGACAACTTAACCTGCAGCGCCACCACCAGGAAATAAAGCTTGGTGCCGGACATATAACAGACGGGTGTTAGGCGAGCCGCATTTTGCATAATGGCTAATTGCTGAGGGTCACTCATTTTCGGCAGATCAAAGAATGATTCAATAGAGCGACCTTCAATTAAGACATCAATTTCTTCCTTCAACTGCCGAATATCGTCTAGGGTTGGTTCATTTGGTAGGTTTACGCCTAACATTTGGAAGACGGATTGACCGATCGTGATCGCCTCGA
The DNA here is from genome assembly GCF_036701335.1 of Microcoleus sp. Pol12B5. NCBI lineage: Bacteria > Bacillati > Cyanobacteriota > Cyanophyceae > Oscillatoriales > Microcoleaceae > Microcoleus > Microcoleus sp. Pol12B5. The sequence continues at coordinate 18,626 of NZ_JAUBQQ010000010.1, forward strand.
CAAATTTATTGTGGGCGACCAATGCCTGAATTTTAACTTGGTAAACTTGCACCTGTTCTAAAGGTGTTTTCGCATGATGAATCACCGCTTCAATCCACTGGTGCATCTGCTCAAAATCGCCCGCCAAGAAAGCCACCTCGGCAGCTAAGTCGTGCAGGGATAGGGTCATTTCGTAATGCCGTTCCCAAGCGTCTGTTCCCAGCAGTTGCAGGCCCACTGTGGCATATTCGCGGGCGGCTTGATAGGCAGTGGCGGCTCTGGCTTTGTGGCAAGCAGTGAGGTTGAGTTGGGCGAGTTCCTGCCTTTCCTGTTGTTCTACAACCAGTATGGTTCCGTAGTTCAACTGATTGACTAATTCAAAAATGCGTTCTTCTCTGGCTTCCGCTGAAATTTGTTGCAGGAGTAGTTGCCCGATTTGATAATGGGCGATCGCGCGTTCTTCTTCGGGAATCAAAGAATAAGCCGCTTGTTGGACGCGATCGTGCAAAAAACGATAGGCAACGGTTTGAGTAGTCGTTTCAGAAATCGCCTGTTGAGGGCCTACATAAAATTTATAAACTTCACTTTGGGGAATAATCAGCTCTTCCTGTAAAGCTTTCCACAATGCGGTTGCGGTTTCCGTCTCCGAACTCTCTGAAACAATTGCCAATGTTGCCAGATCGAACTGGTTACCAATGCAAGCGGCTAATTTTAAAACTGACTGAGTTGTTGCTGGCATTTTTTGCAACTGCTGCGCCATAAATAGCACCACATCATCAGTGAGCGCTGCCTCTCTCACTTTGCTAATATCGCACTGCCAATGTCCCGATTCTATTTCAAAATTAATCAATTCATCCTGATGCAATGCTTTGAGAAACTGCGTCGCAAAAAATGGGTTACCTTGAGTTTTTTGATATACTATTTCTGTCAGCGTTTGTGCCAAATCAGGATAACAAACTAGCGTATCTGCTACCAATTGATTTAAACTAATTTGATCCAGCGGTGCTAATGTAATAGTGTTGAGTGTGGTTCCTGCCTTCCTCACTTCATCTAGGGTCAACATCAGGGGATGGCCTGGTGATACTTCATTATCCCGATAGGCTCCCAGCAGCAACAGATAACCCAATTGCGACTCATTGACGAGCAATTGCATTAACTTCAGCGATGCCGAATCCGCCCATTGTAAGTCATCCAAAAATATCACCAATGGATGCTCTTTTGTGGTGAAGACAGCAATGAATTTGTGGAAGAGCAAATTAAAGAGATTTTGAGCAGCCATCCCCGATAATTCAGGGGTTGGGGGTTGTGATCCAATAATCAGTTCTAGTTCGGGAATGACTTCAATAATGACTTGTCCGCTGTCACCGAGCGCTTCGAGAATTTGACTTTTCCATTCTTGGATTTTGGCATCACTTTCACTCAGTAATTGTGCCATAAAATCGCGGAAGGCTTGGACAAATGCCGAGAAGGGAATGTTGCGGTTAAACTGGTCGAATTTGCCTTTGATGAAATAGCCGCGTTGCCGGACAATCGGTTTATGTACCTCGTTGACTACAGCCGTTTTCCCAATGCCGGAGAACCCAGCGACTAGCATTAATTCTGATGTGCCATTTGCGACGCGATCAAAGGCATTCAACAGGGTTTGTACTTCGGTTTCTCGACCATAGAGTTTTTCGGGAATCAGGAAGCGATCGCATACATCCCGCGTTCCTAACTCAAAAGTTTCAATCTTTCCAGTTTCTTGGCACTGCTGCAAACACCGTTCTAAGTCATGCTTCAATCCCAATGCACTTTGATAGCGTTTTTCGGCATTTTTTGCCATCAGCTTCATGACAATATCCGAAACCACCTGCGGGATTTGTTTGCTGTTTATTGAAGGAGGTTGTTTGGCAATATGGCAGTGAACCAACTCCATGGGTTCGTCACATTCAAATGGCAGTTTTCCTGTCAGCAGTTCGTAAAAAGTGGCTCCCAGAGAATAAAAGTCGGTGCGGTAGTCGATGCCTCGGTTCATTCGTCCAGTTTGTTCGGGAGAAATATAGGCGAGGGTTCCTTCTAAAACGTTGGGATTTTGAATTTCTTGAGTTTCTCTCGGCAGTAGGGAGGCAATGCTAAAGTCAATCAGTTTGACTTGTTTCGTTTTCGGATGTATTAGGACGTTAGCTGGCTTAATATCTTTGTGGATGACTCGGTTTCGGTACAGTCCGTCAAGGATGTCAGTTATTTGAATGGCAATTTCCAATATTTCTGCCAGAGTCAGCGAGGTCTCTTGGGCGTAGTCTCGCAGAGAAATGCCCCCAAAATCCTCCATTACTAGGGCATAGCTGTGGCGATAGGAGTCTAAATTGTAGGGTTCAACGACTCCCGGCAGACGTAGGTTTTTGGCGATGGTGTACTGGTTGCGGAATTGCAGCAGTTCGCTGAAGCTGGGATAGTCTCGATTTAATAGTTTAATGACAACCGGAAGCTGATCTGTTTCTCGAATGGCTCGAAAAACTAGGGTTCTGGAACCACAGTATAATTGCTCAACCAGATGATATCCTGAAACTCGCTTCGTCAAATCCACTGCTGCACTCATCTGGATCACCCCATCTCAGACATTGACTATTGTAACTAATTATACACTTTTATTGGTCTAGTCTGAGGAAAATAAAACTGCGAAATCCCCAAGCGACAGACTCTACCGCTTTTATTCTTTTTCACTTTTGAAGAGAAAGATGGCGCTCTATCAAGATAATAGTCTTATCCTTTCATCGGCAATAAAATTGTAAACTCCGTCCCTCCTCTCAATACAGAATTTACCTCGATTGTACCGCCGTGTTTCTCAACCACAATCTGCCGTGCGATCGCCAAACCCAATCCCGTGCCTTTCCCTACTTCCTTGGTAGTAAATAACTCATCAAAAATTTTCTCTTGCACAGCTTCACTCATGCCCGCACCGTTATCTTTAATCCAAATTCTCGCTTGTTTGTTGTCCCGAAAAATATCGGTTTTAATAGTAATTTCATTAGCGATTTCTGCATAAGGTCGTCTTTGATTTGATTCCTCCAAAGCGTCGATCGCATTACCTAACAAATTCATAAATACTTGATTCAACTGTCCGGCATAACACTCCACGGGTGGCAAATTCCCATATTCCCTAATCACTTTGATTTCTGGACGAGTATCGTTAGCCTTGAGGCGATGTTTCAGAATCATAATGGTGCTATCGATGCCATCGTGGATATTGCAAGCTACGGGATAGTTAGTATCGGCACGGGAGAATGTCCGTAGACTGGTACTAATATCCCGAATCCGCTTCACCCCTTCCCGCATCGAACCTATTAATTTCGGTAAATCTTCCCGGATGTATTCCAGATCGATGTTCTCGATTTCTTCTTGAATCTCTGGATCGAGTTGCGGATATTTTTGTTCATACAAATCGAGCAATCCAAACAAATCTTTGATATAATCTAAGGCGGGTTGAATATTACCAACCAAAAAACCAACTGGATTATTAATTTCGTGGGCAACCCCAGCCACTAAGTTTCCCAATGCTGACATCTTTTCGCTTTGAACTATTTTTATCTGTGCCTGTTTTAGATCGGTAAATGCTTGTTGAGATTCTTGATACAAACGGGCATTTTCTAAAGAAATAGCAGCTTGAGAAGCCAGAAAATTTAGCACTTCAATGCGATCGCTCGTAAATGCCCCAACCGTCAGGTTATTTTCCAGGTATAAAACTCCTATCAACTGCCCTTGATTAAGAATGGGCATACAAAGAACACTGATCGGCTGGTGCTGTTCAATATAGCGATCGCTCGCAACCTGGAAACTTACCCTAGCATCAACTATTACCACAGGTTTCAAACTACGCTTGACAGTGTTAACCAAACTAATTGCTACATCCTGACTAGATTCTAGAGGTATTGATGGTAATAGCTTAGGTTCCTGTCCCTCTGCTACAAGAGCCGCTACCTGTAAATACTGTTTTTGTTTGAGCAATAAGACGCACTTAGTGGCGCCAGCATTCGCGATCGCTATTTTTAGGAGAGTAGTCAGAAGTTTATCTAGTTCAATCTCCCCAGAAATGGCTTGAGAGGCTTGGATCAGAGTAGGCAAATCTAGAAAATTCGAGTGGCTGCTAGAAGAGTTGGTATTATAAGTAATTGTTCCGCGGGCGATCGTTTCCTTTAATGAACTAAAGGATTGAGGTTGTTGAAGGATAATACCTAGTAGGCGAGGATAACGTTTTTCCAAATCCTCAATTTTGGCTTTAGCTCCCCATCGGGCATAACAATAATACGCTTCAATCATGTAGGCTTGAGCTACTTTTTCTTTGCCCCATTCTAAGTAGAATTTGGCTGCTAGTTCGTTGGCGAGAGCTTCTTCGTTGATGAATAGATTTTCTTGAGCGAGTTGGATAGCACGATCGTACATGTCCAGTGCATCTGCTTTATTGCCCAAAACCCGCTGCCGTTCTGCTTCAACCAAATACCATTTATGCACATGATTCATGGGAGCATTTTGCGCCCATTGGTGCAGAGTCGTTTGATGGATTTCCACAGAGGCGAGAATGTCAGCTTGCTCAATTTCAGGATGTGTGGGGAAGAGCGCCAGATGCGTCAGGGCTGCATAGAAATGGAAAATGGGAACATGAACCAATCCTGATAATGCCATCACACACTCTTTGGCTGAGCTAATGTAGTTTAGAGCAGCCGGATAATTACCAAAGGAATAGGCAAGCAGTAGTTTGTAGACGTAGATAAGGGCGATCGCACTGAATTCATGATCCTGATAGTGCTTAGGAATCATCACCGTTTCATCATAGGCAGTTCCGATTAAGCAATCCGGCTGATGCACGACTTCCCTCAAGTTATGCAACATCTGCTGCTCCATACGCAAATAAGTCTGAGCAGAATATTGCTTCACTTGAGCCAAGGTAGCATTGTAGCCTGCAAGTTCCGGTTCCCAAGTATCCAGTTCTACCCCACCGTAAAAGTTGATGTAGCTGTAAGTAGCTATGTTGTAGCCAGCGTTAAGAAAATCGCCAGCTTCCATGCCAGCTATAAAGCCCTCTTTCAGGGTTGGTATCCCTGCCCTCATAGAATTTTGATGATGCTGAATAAATGCCCCAAACATATTATGAGTAATGCACTTAAATTCTCGTGCATTGACCCGATCGAGCAATGAGAGTGCCAATTTACCAAAGCTATAACCCGTTTTTGCCTCTCCCAAAAAGGCACTTAATACAAGCCCGTGAATCGCATAGCCTACTGTTGATGCGGGTGCATTCCCAAAGGAGAGCGATAAACTTACCATGGTGGAGCTAAGTAGGGGCACTAAGCCGGGAATTCCCTGGAGAATGGGTGCAAATAACATGGCCAATATTGGCATAGCTGCCTGAGTCTGAGGATCACTCATCACAGGCAGATCCACCAGTTCCTCAATCGTTCTACCTTGGAGTTGGCTAGCAACGGCTTGTAGCGCTTGGCTAATCAAGGCTTCGTCAGGTGCAGTGGGTAGTTCAATCCCCAATTGCCAGAGTGCATCTCTTGCTACTGCAATGGCTTCTAGTGACTTGCTTTGTGCTGTCTGGGCAGCGATTTGAATTTCGTAAATTTTGATTTTGTCTAAGATTGTCTGGGCTGCTTGCAACACTTGTACTGCTATCTCTTCCATGCCGTCAAAGTCAGCATTCAAATAGGCAGCTTCAGCAGCAGCAACATAGAGGTTCAGGGTTAATTCATACTGCCTTTGCCAGCAGTTGGCTGTTAGTAGATCAATGCCTGTTTGCAGATAAACTCTAGCTGCTGTGTAGGCGGTAGAATTTCTGGCTTTACAACCGGCTTCTAAGTTCAGTTTAGCTAAGGCTTCTCGTTCGCTCGGTTGGGTAATTAACTCAATTCCCCGATTCAAATGCCCGATAATATCAAACAGTTTGTCTTCTTGCTCTATTTTTGAAAAATTTTGCTGAAGTAATTGTCCGATTTTGAGGTGAGTTGCTTTTTTCTGTGAATCGGGAATGAGTGAATATGCGGCTTGCTGGACGCGATCGTGTAAGAATCGATAAGTGGGATTAGCTGAAGCCTTGAAAACTTCATCGCTATCCGATTCCGTAAAGAACTTATAGATTTTGGTCGTGGGAATCACCAAACCTTCTTGCAATGCTTTCCATAAAGCCGTCGCCGTCATTCCAGCCGATTTCTCACTGACAATTACTAACGTATTCAAATCAAACTGCGAGCCAATACAAGCAGCTAATGTGAGAACATCCTGAGTTTCTAGCGGCAACTTCTGCAATTGCCAAGCCATGAATTTAACGACATCATCAGTGATAGCTAAGGTTTTGACTTGGGCAATATCACACTGCCAATGCCGAATCTCCCAATTAAAGCTAATTAGCTGATCGTCATGTAATGCCTTGAGAAACTGAGTGGCAAAGAAAGGATTTCCCTGAGTTTTTTGATAGACTAATTTTGTCAAAGGTTGGGCAAGTGATGATTCGCAATTCAGCGTATCCGCCACCAACAAATTCATATCAGTTTCGCTTAAGGGTTGCAAAGTAATCGTATTAACTGTTGCCCCAGTTTTAACTATCTCATCCACTGTTAAGATAAATGGATGCGCTGGCGAAACTTCATTATCTCGATAGGCCCCCAATACTAATAAATATCCTGTATCCCTCATCAACAATTGTAGCAAATTCAGGGAGGCTGAATCCGCCCATTGCAAGTCATCCAAAAACATCACTAAAGGATGTTCTTTGCTCGTGAAAACTTGCACGAATTTCTGCATGAGCAGATTAAAGCGATTTTGGGCGGCACTTCCTGACAATTCTGTTGCAGGAAGTTGAGCGCCAATTATACGTTCTAACTCAGGAATCACGTCAATCAAGACTTGTCCGTTGTCTCTTACTGCTGCTAAAATCTTGGTTTTCCATGTTTGCAGTTCGGTATCCGATTCTGATAGCAATTGACTCATTAAGTCGCGGAAAGCTTGCACAAAGGCACTGAAGGGAATGTTGCGTTGAAATTGATCGTATTTGCCTTTAATAAAATAACCGCGCTGACGGACAATCGGTTTATGAACTTCATTGACAACGGCGGTTTTCCCAATTCCCGAAAAACCTGCTACTAGCATCATTTCGGTGCTACCTGTGCTGACTCGCTCAAAGGCAGCTAATAGTTGCTCAACTTCTTTTTCTCTACCGTAGAGCTTTTCGGGGATAGTAAAGCGATCGCTAATATCTCGATTTCCGAGTTCAAAATATTCTATCTGGCCTGTTTTTTGTAACTGACCTAAACAAATCTCTAAATCGTGCTTGAGTCCTAATGCACTCTGATAGCGTTTTTCGGCATTTTTGGCCATCAGCTTACTGACAAGTTGCGATAAAATTACGGGTATCTCTGGATTTATTTCATGGATCGGTTTCGACCGTGTGGCGAGATGAAAATGCACCAATTTCATCGGATCATCGGAGATAAATGGCAACCTTCCTGTCAACAATTCATAAAAAGTCACACCCAGGGAATAAAAGTCACTCCGATAGTCAATGCCTCGGTTCATCCGCCCTGTTTGTTCGGGAGAGAGATAGGCTAATGTTCCTTCTAAGATATTGGGATTCTGTATTTCTTGCGTTTCTCGTGGTAGGAGGGAGGCAATACTAAAGTCAATTAGTTGGATTTGTTTGCTGTCTGGATTAATGAGAATATTAGCGGGTTTAATATCTTTATGAATGACTCGCTTTTGGTATAGATAGTGGATAATGTCTGTTAGTTGTATGGCGAGTTGGAGAAATTCTGCTAAAGGTAAAACTTGAGATGGTTCGGTTTCATTTGTTGCGGTTTTGAGATAAGTAGATAGGGATACTCCGCCAAAGTCCTCCATTACTAGGACATAGCTATTCTGGTATACTTCCAGCGTCAGGGGTTTGACGAGGTGAGGGAAGTCGAGATTTTTGGCAATGGTATATTGGTTGCGAAACTGGACGAGCTCGTTGAAGGTGGGGTATTTGTTTCGCAGCAGTTTGACGACGACTGGGTATTGGTCACGGGTACGGATGCCTCGATAGACTAAGGTACGTGTACCTACATAAAGTTTCTCTGTAATTTCATAACCTGACAAATTTGCGATCGCATCCATAACTTATTAACCCTTTATTATAAAACAGTTAAATTAAAACCTTCTATTCCATTGTATTTTATTATTTGACAAAGATAGCGATCGCAAACTCTGCACCCTTGCTAGGTACAGAATTAACTGTAATTTTTTCCCTATGTTTATCAACTATTATTTGACAATCAAGCAATTTGGTGACAAGCCCCCGGACTCATCCGTGAGTTCAATCTCAAATTTCAAATCTCAAATCACATGAGGTGCGATCGCTAATTCTCAACCAGTTCTTTTCCCTATTCTGCACTATTGGCTCTATAGTATGTATAGTATAGTTTCGTAAGTTGTGATGGTATCATAAAACAATTATTTGTAATTTTTAACCGCAAATATACGCAGATTAACCAGTATATAAACTTGATACTGTCTGCGTATATTTGCCTGCATCTGCGGTTGTATTATGTTTTATTCCCCGTAGTGGCCGCCGACAACCTTACCCCGAAACACAACATAATTGTAGATGTTGTAAAAAATCATAATCGGGAGCAGAACGCCCATGAACACAATCATAAATACCAGGGCGCTGGGCGAAGCTGCGGCTTGGTAAATCGTGATTTGTGAGGGAATAATGTAGGGAAAAACAATCAATCCCAAGCCGATGAAAGTAAGCAAAAAAATCAGAATCGTCCAGACAAACGGCGTGCGTTCTTCTTTGTTTGCGAGACTTTTCAGCAGCAGCCCCACCAACAGCACTCCCAACAAAGGAATCGTGGCAAAGACATAAACTAGCGGTTTCTCGAACAACCTGGCTCTAGCACTGTCATAAAAAATCGGAGTGGCGATCGTAATTAGAACCGCTCCGATTAAAGTTGTCACCGCCGCAATTTTAGCCGTGCGATAGTGATTTGTTTGCAGTTCGCCCTCCGTTTTCATAATTAGATAGGTTGAACCGATCAAAACATAGCCTTGAATCAGCGTCAAAGCAACCAAGATCGATCGCCAATCCAGCCAATCCCAAGTAGAACCTACAAAGTGACCGGCTTCATCAACCGCAATGCCCTCAAGCACCGCACCCAAGGCAAATCCTTGAGCTAAAGCTGCTAAAAAGCTGCCCGCACCAAAGGCATAATTCCAGAGTAACTTGCGCTTAGAATGCTCGCGAAATTCAAAGGCGACAGCCCGAAATATCAAACCAAAAAGCATCATGCAAATCGGTATGTACAGCGCTGTCAAAATCGTACCGTAAGCGAGTGGAAATGCGCCAAATAAAGCGCCACCCATTAAAACCAGCCACGTTTCGTTCGCGTCCCAAACGTTGCCCAAACTCGTCATTAAAATGCCCCTGCGTTCCTCGTCGGAAGCAGTCAGAGACAGAATGCCTACTCCTAAGTCAAAACCATCTAGCATGACGTAAAGCAATAGGAACAAAGCCAAAACTACAAACCAAACTTGTGGGAGAAAATGCTCCAAAGCTTGCATAAAATATCCTATTGTTGTGCTTCTACGGGACGTTGATCTGGAATGTGTTCTCCGGGTTGACTTTCGATTGCAGGTTCATTGTCTAAACCGGGCACAGGCAGACTTAAATTAGGCCCTTGGCGGATAATTCTGCTGCCAAAATACAAGGCACAAACAAACAAAAAGCTGTAAACAGCGGCAAAGAAACTGAGAGAAGTTAAAACATTGGTGGCGGGGATGTTTGACACCGCGTCAGCAGTGCGAATTTGCCCGTATAAAGCCCACGGTTGTCTGCCGACACAGCGGACAATCCAACCAGATTCTACAGCAATATATCCCAGGGGAGCAGCTAATACCCAAGCGCGCATTAGCCAAGGTTGACTGCTAATATTTTCAGCCGAAAGTTTGCCTCGCATCCACTGAATTATACTGAACAGCATCAGTCCTAAAAAAAAGAATCCAATGCCGGACATGATGCGGAAACAATAGTAGATTAAACCCACCATTCGCGGTCTATCTTCTGGTTTCCATTCCTTTAAACCTAGTACGGGTTCGGAGAGTTTTTGTCTGAATTCCAGAACGTATCCTAAGCCATTGGGTACGCTAATTTCCCAGTCATTCTTTTGGGCCTTTTCATTAGGCAAAGCTAGCAAAGTCCAATCGGCTGACTCTCCCGCTGGTGAAGTTTCCCACTTAGCTTCGATTGCTGCTAATTTAGTGGGTTGATAGTGATAAACTTGTTCAGCGCTCAAATGTCCGATGTATATCTGCAAAGGTGCAACGGCGATTGCTGTCGCTATGGCAATTTTTAAAGACTTGGAAAAAAACGCTTGGTTGCGCTTATTAATAATATACCAAGCGCTAATGCCGCCAATGACAAACAGCGAAGTTTCTAACGTCGCAAAAAACATATGGAGAATGCTGTTTAATGCGAACGGGTTCATAATTGCTTGAAAGTAATCGCTGACAATAAACTTGCCATTGACCATTTCTCCGCCTGCAGGAGTTTGCAGCCAAGAGTTAGCGACTAAAATCCAGACTGTGGATAGGTTAGCGCCGAAGGCTACCATGATTGTAGCGAAATAATGGACGATCGGGTGAACGCGCTCCCAACCAAACAGCATAATGCCTAAAAAGCCAGCTTCTAGCATAAATGCCATTGAAGCTTCAAAGCCTAAAATGCTGCCAAAAAAGTCACCAACCGCTTCCGAAAATGGTGCCCAGTTTGTGCCAAACTGAAATTCCATCGGAATTCCTGAAGCTACTCCAATACCGAAGTTGAGGACGTAGAGTTTAGACCAAAAACGAGCGTGATGGTAGTAGTCGGGATTGCGAGTTTTCAGCCACATTCCTTCAACAATTACCAGATAAATTCCCATTCCCGTAGTCAGAACTGGCCACAGCATATGGAATATGGCGGTTAGCGCAAATTGCATCCGTGATAGCGCCACGGTGTTAGATAAGATATCCATCTTTATGTCCTTTAGTCAGTTCAAGAGAGGTTAGCTTGCACGAGTTCTAGAATTGACACTGGTTATAATGTAATGTAAAAATTTGTGACATTTTGTAGAGTGGGCAACTTTTAAGGTTTTATATAGATTTCGGTTGTTTTTTTTTGTATGTTAAAATAGGTAGATTATGATTTGCCGTCGGGTGGGGGCGGGTTTATGAGATTGTGGGTTTGAGGCATTTATTGTTGGTGAACCCGCCCTACAAGATTTATGTTCGGTGAGGAAAAGATTATCTTAGCGAACCGTGACTGTATAAGTCAGTTTAAAGGGTTTAAAATTAGCTTTATTTTTGGCTGTCCCGCTCAATTCTAGTTCGTAAATTCCAGCCTTGGGAAACACGATATCAGCTCCCGGAATCCCTTGATATTTCTCGGCAGATATGGCGGTTAAAAGCGGCTGCATCAGCGGCTTATCCCCCTCTTTATGATTTTTAGGATAAACAGCCAATTTGCAATTACACTGCTCTAGCGGGATAATTTGACCGCCCCTGCGAGTCAGCGCAAACCACACTCTAGCAGGCTGTCCGGCGCGGGGATTGTGGTTGGGTTCTAGGTGAAAGGTAGCGGCTACATCTCCCGATACTTCGACTTCGTGCGCCAAAACTGAAATCGAGTTTAACTGCGACGCACTGGGAATTGTTGCTTCTACTAGCACTCCCAAAAATACTAACAATCCTAAACTTTTACTTTTGTTTGACAGGGGAAACATAGAAATTTTCTAGTGATAAAAGTGACCAAAAAAAGCGCGATCGCACAAACATAACTAACACCACAACCACCGCTAACATGGCTGTCAGCAGTTGATTGTGCAACTTCCATTCAAAACCGCCAAGATAGTGGGAACCGATGAGTGCCGCGTGTACAGCGCACAGCAAGAAAGCTGGAACGCTTAACAGGTGAAGCTTTCGCCACAGCTTGCCTAAATAATTTTGAATACGATCGCAACTTGTAACCGCCGCCGGCAACATCAACAGCAGCGCCGTCATCCCAGCCGCCATTCCCAACTGATGCTGTGGCAACATAAAAGATAGCGCGTCAAAATTCCATTTCAGCGTATGATCCAGCATATGAAACGTGTGGGCGACTGCTAGGACAAACGCGCCCACACCCAAAGCGCGCCGGTAGCGCAGCAGTTGCGGCAAAAACTTGCTAACCGGACGCGCCAACAGTGCTAGCATCAAGCACAGCAGCGCTGCGTGGCCAGTAAAATCAACCATTTCATCGGTTCGCAACAAGGTAAGAATCCCGATCGATATCGTCACCCACCCACCCATCCGAAACAGTTGACTCCGCCTGTTTGCGCTCAATCTGCCAGCAAAAAAACCCACTCCCAGCATAGTTGGCAGCGTGCCGAGTCCAAAAGCCAGCATCGTCGCCGCACCCAAAACCGGGTTTCCGGTTTCCGCCGCTTTAATCTGCGCTGCGTAGAGGAAACCGCAGGGAATCAAACCCCAAAGCAAACCCAAACCCACCGGCACCCACCAGTTTTTTTGCGCCGAAAGCTTGTTCATTGCTTGTCCGACTCGATCGTGCGACATTGGGTGCAGCAGCGGCAATCCCGGCAGCAAGTTCGGTTTAATTTGCACTACTCCGAACCAAATCAGCATCGTTCCCGTCAGAAGTGCGATCGCCCGCCGCAATTCGCTACCCGTACCTGCCAAAAGTCCGCCAGCAATTAACACCGAACCCACTCCGCCAATTGCAGCACCAACCAAAGCGTAAGCAGTAATTCTCCCCAAATTTAGCAGCAAATGAAAGCGAAAAGCAGCTAATTTATCGTTGCGGGAATTAGAAAGAGAAAACGCCATTGTCAGCGGGCCGCACATCCCAGCGCAGTGACCGAAACTGCCGAGAAATCCCAAAATTGCAATTAGCAGCAGGTCTAGCATTTTGAGTTAGTAGTCAGCAGTCATTAGGTATTAGTTTTTTTACTGCTGATTGATTATTTATGAGTGTTGACTATCATAAATGTAGCCTATCGATTTTGTCAAAAGACAGTCGGTCAATCGATTTTCGATTTTCGATTTTAGAGGCGACCCCACGGATAAATGCGGGGGCTTGAGGATTTTCCATTTTCGATTTTAGATTGATTCCACGGATAAATGCGGGGGCTTGTACCATCAAAAAATTCGTGGTCAAATTTATCTCAATCAGAGGGGAGGGTTTATTTATCCACTGAGTTAGTTACAAATATTTCTCGTGAAACCCGCCTCTACAGATTAATAACTGTTGACTGTTGACTGTTGACTGTTGACTAACAATTATTTTTTTTCTGGATGGGCCGCCGTCGGCGAAGCTGCACCCATTTGATTAATAGCAGCAATTAGCTGATAAAGCCGCCCAAAATCCCGCTGGTTGAAATGCAATGTCAGGCGCGGCATATCGAAAGTTGCGTCTCCTATTTCCGGTTCCAAAGCTTGACTTTTTTCAATTTTTCCGGTGACAACAATATCGCTAAAATCAGCATTTAGCCGATCGACATTCTCATCAGAAAGCTCAGTTTTTAAGCGAATTACCAATTTTTCGCGCACGTAGCGGCAGGAGTGATAAACCAGATAAAAACTGCCGATCGCCTCGCAAGCGACATTTATATCGTCCGTAATCGTATACAGGCTGCGATCGTCGGCTGAAATCAAACCCCTGCCGCGCAATTGTTTTTGTACAAAATAATTCCAATCGTGCCAATAATCTCCTCCCGGTCGATCGATCAATACCAAAGGAGCCGGCCCGAACTTGCCAGTTTGAGTCAAAGTCAGACACTCAAAAGCCTCGTCCAGAGTGCCAAAACCACCCGGAAACAGAGCTAAAGCATCGCTCTCCCGGAGAAAAAATAACTTACGAGTGAAAAAATATTTAAAATTGAGCAATTTGGGATCGCCGGCAATGAAAGGATTAGAACTCTGCTCGAAAGGCAACTGAATGTTCAGCCCAAAAGAACGTTCAGCAGTCGCCCCCTCGTTCCCCGCCTGCATAATTCCTCCGCCGCCGCCAGTAATCACCATAAACCCCTGCTGGGCGATCGCCCGGGCAAAATCTCTGGCCATCAAATATTCTGCCGATTGCGGTGACACCCTCGCCGAACCAAAAATCACAATTTTGCGAACGTGTCGGTAAGGATAAAACATCTCAAAAGCGCTCTCCATATCTCGGAGCGACGCAGCCAGAATCTTCCAGTCTAGGCGATCGAGATCCTCTCCGGCCATTTGCACTATTGTAGAGAGCGATCGTTCGATCCACTCAGAGTGCTTTAACATTGGGAAGCGATCGAGCAAATCGATCAATTCAGCTTGGAGGGACTCAAAACCTTGACCAGACTCAGAACGAATCATGAATTTTTCCGAAACGATAACAAATTGTCGCTACCAAAAATTAAGGGGCAAGCCAAAGTTAGAAGCCAATAGCCACCAGCAAATTGCCCTGCTGACCACTAATAACTTTTCCCGTAGCTTTGCCCCGGTTCTGAAGCGAGTTAGCTTTCGCGGCCCAACAAGAACAGCGCGAAACCGCTCGCAGTTCAGTTAAATGTACTTTTCTAGAGTGTTGGCCAGAGTAGTTTTCGGAACTGCCCCTACCACCATATCCACACGTTGACCGCCCTTAAATATCATCAGCGTCGGAATGCTGCGGATACCGTATTGGCTGGCCACGTTAGGATTCTCGTCGGTATTAACTTTTACTACCTTGACCTGCCCTTCATATTGCTGGGCAATTTCGTCTACGACGGGTGCCACCATCCGACAGGGCCCGCACCAGGGAGCCCAAAAATCCACTAGAACTGGAACTTCGCTATCGAGCACTTCCTGCTTAAAGGTAGAGTCGGTTACTTGCGCGGCTGCTGACATCCCTAGCCATCCTTGTAAATACTATTTCTCGGATAACAAGTCTAGCAAAAAGTGTAACCACTTGCGTCAACGATTTTAAGAGAAGGCTTCTGAAGGAAGACGGTACAAGGAAGAGGGAAGACGGTAGAAGGAAGAAAGCACAAGGTTTCTGAAGGAACAAGGCTCTTATGTTTCCCAAGACATTTATGTTTCCCAAGGCAGAATGCACTTATATAGAAGAAAAATTCTCCCACTCCCAGACTCTCCCTCTCTCCCCCTCCTACCCTCTCCGGAGCGAAAAGCCTCAGTCCTGTATCTAGTAAGCAAGAGGCAAGATTTCCGGCAAAAAAGGAACCGCCCGAACAGTAGTCCGGGCGGAGTGTGGTGTGAGGAGTGAACGGAAACATTCGTCTCCGCTTCTTCTATTGTGACATCTCCTTCTCGATAATTCCACAATATTCTGTAAATTTCGAGACTGTGGAACAAATTTTGTCAAGGTATGCTGGTATTCGATCAGTAAATCTACTTACCCATGCCCAACTGCTGAGCTTTTTGATAGACTTTACCCTCAGTCAACAGAGAAGGAGCAATTACCACTTCCACTTGCTGCATCTCCTTAATATCCTTAGCACCCAAGGTACCCATGCTAGTTTTCAGAGCTCCGAGCAAGTTGTGCGTACCGTCATCTAGCACCGCAGGCCCCCGCAAAATTTGCTCCACAGTACCCGTAGTCCCCACGCGAATGCGAGTGCCTCGCGGTAAAACCGGGCTGGGAGTCGCCATCCCCCAGTGAAAGCCGCGGCCAGGAGCTTCGGCGGCCCTGGCAAAGGGCGAACCAATCATCACTGCATCGGCACCGCAGGCAATGCACTTGCAGATATCGCCGCCGGTAATTAAACCGCCGTCAGCAATCACCGACACATATTTGCCAGTTTCACGATAGTAGTCGTCCCGCGCGGCGGCGCAGTCTGCTACCGCTGTGGCTTGGGGCACACCGACACCCAATACGCCCCTAGATGTGCAAGCAGCCCCCGGCCCAATGCCCACGAGAATGCCCGCAGCGCCAGTTTTCATTAAATTCAGGGCGACTTCGTAGGTCACGCAGTTGCCCAAAATTACTGGGATCGGCATCTCTTGACAGAATTGAGTTAAGTCTAGAGGCGTGATCGCTTCAGGGGAAAGGAAAGCTGTCGAGACTACTGTTGCTTGCACAAAAAATATATCGGCTCCAGATTCAGCAACCGCCCGGCCGTATTTGCTCGCGCCGGCTGGTGTACCGCTGACGGCGGCAATCCCTCCTCCTGCTTTAATTTCTTTAATTCTCAGGTCGATTAATTCTGGCTTGATGGGTTCGGCATAGAGTTGCTGCATCAGGGAAA
Organism: Microcoleus sp. Pol12B5; assembly: GCF_036701335.1. Taxonomy (NCBI): domain Bacteria; kingdom Bacillati; phylum Cyanobacteriota; class Cyanophyceae; order Oscillatoriales; family Microcoleaceae; genus Microcoleus; species Microcoleus sp. Pol12B5. The sequence goes on from NZ_JAUBQQ010000010.1 coordinate 34,867, forward strand.
CAAATTCGTGGTTCCCCACACTGGCGATGCGCTCTAATATTGGCTGTGGGTCGGCATAGCGGGTTTGAATTCCTTCTAGGTTGAGCACGCCCATTGCTCCTAATTCCGACAGCAAAATGGCCATGCGGACATCGACTACTCCATCCATGGCGCTGGCGATGATCGGGATTTCTCGATCGATCCCGCCAATCTGCCACTTGGTATCTGCCAAACTCGGATCGAGGGTGCGCTGTCCGGGTACAAGCGCAATTTCATCTATGCCGTAAGCTCGGCGAGCGCTTTTGCCCCGCCCAATTTCAATATTCACGCTGTTTCACTTCCACAATGTATTTAAATTAGACTAACAAAAAGTTAGCCCGCCCGAGTTTAGCTATCGCACGGCTGTCTTTCAAAAAAGCTCGGCACTGATTCTGATTGTATTCTGATTATATGAAATCGAAGGGGATACTTTTCCTCAGCAACGGGCACGGGGAAGACGCGATTAACTGTCAAATTCTTAAAGCTTTGAGAGTATCTGGCGCGGATGTTGATGTTTCGGCGATACCGATTGTCGGTGACGGGGCTGCTTACCGCCGATCGACCGTGCCAATTATTGGGCCCACCAGTCAAATGCCGTCTGGGGGAGTTTTTTACATGAATCCCCTGTTTTTCCTCAAAGATATTGGGGCGGGGCTGATTGCTTTGACTTGGCAGCAATTGCAAGCTGTTTGGACGCATTCGCGCCGCTGCGATTTGGTGGTGGCGACTGGAGATATTGTCGCCGGGGCGATCGCCCATGCCAGCAACCGCCCCTATATAATTTTTCTATCTGCCCATTCTAGTTATTACGAGGGGCGAGTCAATTTGGGTTTAATCTTGTGGCAGTTGCTTTGCTCAGAGAAATGTCTGGCAGTTTTTACTAGAGATGCTTTGACTGCTGCTGACTTAAACCGACAGGGTTTAAAGAAAGCTCAGTTTGTTGGCAATCCTGTCATGGACAACCTCAATTCTACGGGCAAAGATTTGCAGTTAACGCCCGGAGTTCGGACGATCGCCCTTCTCCCCGGTTCTCGCCTCCCGGAAGCCACCGACAACCTCGTTTTGCTGCTGGAACTGGTTAAAGAAATTGCTAGTAACTCTACTGTACCGGTGCAGTTTCGGGCTGCTTTAGTTCCAGCTTTGATGCCTGAATTAGATGATATTGCGGCGCTATCTGCATGGCAAATGCGATCGGGCAAGCTCATGTTTCCAGCAATCAAACGGTCTTTTTCTGAACAAAAATTAGTCGAAGTGATGTGTTCAGCCGATGCTTTTGCCGATATTTTGCAGCAGTCGAGTTTAGTAATTGGGATGACGGGAACTGCTGTCGAACAAGCTGTGGGCTTGGGAAAACCTGTAATTGCAGTACCGGGAAACGGCCCTGCCTTTACCTATAGATTTGCGGAGGCTCAAAATCGGCTTTTAGGTGATTCGGTGCAGGTTATTGGCACACAACCAGCGAATTCTGATATTATCAAGGAAGCTGCTTTGGCAGTCGATCGCACTTTACAAGATGATAAATATTTAGCCAGTTGCATTCAAAATGGTTTAGAGAGAATGGGGCGATCGGGCGGCAGCATAAAAATTGCTAATTATGTGGCAAACTATCTTGGCTATTGATTGTAGTAGGGTGCGTCAATCGATTTTAGATTTTAGATTGAAGCATTGACCCCAGGGATAAATTCGGGGGGCAAGTTTCATCGGATACAGGTTTTTTATTTCTGGATCCTGAGTCTGCTTTCGGAATGAATCCGGAGGCTTATATCCTGGATGCTTTCGGTCAGGTTTAAAATTTTCAAGCGCCACGAAAAGTCTAATTCTGACGCACCATTTATTTCCTGGTGCGTCAGTACGAGATTGTTGATTTCTCGCAAAAATAATTGTGGCTGACGCACCCTACTGCTATTTCAACAACTCAGAAACAGTTTTAAATTCGTAACCTTTCGACTGCAAATCCTTGACAATCATCTCAGTTGCTGCTAGGGTTTTCGAGCGATCTCCCCCGCCATCGTGCATCACCACAATCGAACCCGATCGCACATTGTCAATCACCCGATTTGCGATATCTTCCGCCGTGAGTGTTTTTTCATAATCGTGGGAATCCACATCCCACATAATCAGTTTTTTGTGCATTTGGGATAGCAAGTAAGACAAAACTACAAATCGCCGACCCCAAGGTGGCCGAAAACTAATACTGTCTTGCTTAACCCCAACTTCCTGCAAAAGTTTGTCTGTTTTTTCAATCTCAGACAGCAAAAATTCCTGGGGTTTAAACATCATATCTTTGTGAGAGTAGGAATGGTTGGCTAACTCATCTCCCCTCGCGACAATCATTTTCACGATTTCTGGATGTTTCTCAATATTGCGACCGATTTCAAAAAAAGTTGCTTTAACTTGATAGCTGTCTAAGATATCTAAAAGCTGATTTGTATAGGGAGGATAGGGCCCGTCATCGTAGGTGAGGGCAACAACTTTCACGTCGGTATCGGCGCGGTTGATGCCGAAATAATTGTGAAATTTAGTAACTTTAATCAACAGCGATACTGCGAAAAATAACGCTATTATGAAAAGCAGAAACTTTTGTATTTTTTTAGCGATTCGCATAGCTGCACGCACTCGATAGAGAATGAAAGTGGATTGTTGTTAGATTACCACAATTTGCGGCGGATGGCATTAATATCGATCGTGCTTGTCCCGTCTGCAAAAAAAAATCAGCACTACTACCGACGGAGATTTATTGTTGAGTTTCTACGCTAAAATATCGAAGCAAACAGAGGTGAGAAGAGCGATCGCGCCTGTGAAGAGATTTGAAGAGATATCCACCTAAATGGCAGCGCAATCGCAAATTCCGATACTTCAAGCCATACCCTCCAGCAGCAAAGTAATCTTGTAAATTCCCACCACCTAAACGAGTTTCGCCAGTGTAAAAATTATGCCTCGATCGCACCCAATCAAGCCACCAACTGCTTTAAAAGCGGAAGAATCCGCATTTGTCAGACGGAATTTCTTCTACGATCGCTTTTTCCAAATAGTCGAAAATCATGATTTTGGGTTCATACTACCAAGTTTGGCGGAACTTGGAGATGCGAGCAACTTATAGCTCGACTCGCTAACTCCTTACTTCCCCACTACGCTTCAACTATCAGAGTAATGTTCTCAAGTCTCACGACGCGAACTATTTCACCGGGTTGCAAAGTTATTTCTCGAACGCATTTGGCAGGCCACCAACTGCTTTGAAATCGCACACTGCCGGACTGATTGGGTTTAATTTCTTCTTCAACGATCGCTCTTTCTAAATGGCTGACAGTCATGATTACTTTCTCCCGATTGTAGATTTGCCTTAACTTTCAGCATTGATCGCAAACGACGCTGCAACGATCAAAGTAATATTTTCAATCCCCACGACGCGAACCACCTCACCGGGTTCAAAAGTCATGTCTCGATCGCACTTCGCCGGCCACCAACTGTTTTGGAAACGAACCCGGCCGCATTCTTGAGGGCGAATTTGTTCATCTACGATCGCTGTTTCAACATCGTTAATAGACATCGCTGCTTGCTCCCAAATATAAACTCGACTCGATCGGTGCGGATGTCAGAAGCTTGTCTGTCAACTTCCCCTCCACACTCAACAGTATCCCCGGCCAACCTCGGCCGTGTCAGTCGGTAAAAGTCTATACAAGTCCACTGTTTGAGCGTGTAAGCGAGTCGGAAAAAGTCTGTTAAAGTTGTGTCAGATGGGTAACGCTAAACCTGGTGACTAAATGGAAGCCGATCGTGCACTGGATTTTACCAACTCGTTACTTGTGGCTCGAAACCTGAAAACTCTCGACAACCTTGACAGCGCGATCTTTCGCGAAGCTTGGCAAGGCGTGCAAGGCAGGACGTACCAACAGGTTGCAGATAGTGAAGGGTATGGAGTAGGGACTGTTAAGGATGCTGCCTCTAATTTGTGGAAGCGACTTTCAGCGCTGTTTGGAGAAGGAGAAAAAATCAAAAGAGACAACCTTCAAGCGGTTGTAGAGCGCTATTGGCGTAGCTACTCGAAAGTAGAACCGCAGTCGGGACAAACTGTTCCGGCACAAGTATCTCTCGGACTTGATGCGGATTTGGAAATCGAAAACCCGAATTTTTTGGGCCGATTCGGGGCGATCGAAGATCTCAATACTCTTGTCGCCCAAGGTGCAAAAGTGATTGTCATCCAAAGTGCCGGCGGTATCGGCAAAACGACTTTGGCCAGACAGTATCTCAAATCTCAAGGGTTTGATCGAGTAATTGAACTGTTGATGGCAAAAGAGACAGAGAATATTACAGCTTTGGAAAGCGCGATCGAAGAATGGCTCAAGCAAGACTTTCAGGAAGAACCAGGGCCAGACTTTGGAGTCACCCTGGGGCGACTGAAGCGGCAGCTTCAGACTCACAAAGTCGGCGTATTGATTGACAATTTGGAAGCCGCACTCGACGGACAAGGTAAGTTTATTGAACCCCATCGGCTTTACGTGGAACTGTTGCGAGTTTTGGCTGACGCAGCGGTGCAGTCGGTAACGCTGATTACCAGTCGCGATCGACTGTGCGATTCGGATGTCACCGTCGAACACTACCTGCTTCCTGGATTGGAAGTTGAAGTTTGGCGGCAGTTTTTTAGCGCCCGCAATATCAATATAGATGATGTCGCCCTCAAGGAAATGCACAAAGTTTACGGGGGTAATGCCAAAGCAATGGGCATTATTTGCGGCACGATCCGAGAAGATTTTGACGGAGATATGGCAGCTTACTGGCTAGAAAACAGCGAAGATCCGCTCCTTGAAACAGACTTAAAAAATTTAGTTACCAGTCAGTTTAACCGCCTGCAAGAACTCGATGCCGAAGCCTATCAACTCCTGTGTCGCTTGGGCTGTTACCGCTATCAAGACGTGCCGACAGTCCCTACTGACGGACTTTTGTGTTTGCTGTGGGACGTGCCCGAAGCCGGACGCCGACAAATCATTAAATCGCTGTTGCACCGATCGCTAGTTGAGTCTCAGAAGGGCGAATACTGGCTGCATCCAGCAATTCGGGAAGAAGCGGTCGATCGGCTCTCGCCCGGAGACTGGGAAAGTGCCAATCGCAAAGCAGCCGATTTCTGGACAGAGAGTGTTGAAGATATTGAAACTGTAGAAGATGCCCTGAAAGCTTTTGAAGCTTACTATCATTATGTGGCAATTAGCTGTTTCGAGCAGGCCGCGAGCGTCATCCTCAAAAAAATCAATATCCAGTTTGCCCAAGATTACAAGCTCGGTAGAGCGCTCTACAAATTAGGTTTCTTGCAGCCAATAATTTCAGCAACTACTCGCATCGTCAACAATGTGACTTCTGATTACTATTTGAGCGGCTTATACAGTATTTTAGGCATTTGCTACCGGATTTTAGGCGAAATAAATCAAGCCATAGAATGCCATCAAATATCAGAAATAAAAGCAACTAAATCTTTGCAAATTATAGCGAAAAGCAGCGAGCCTGAAAACGGCAAACAAGCTAATCTCGAATTCTGGAAAGTTAACGCTGCAATTAATATAGGTTTTTGTCAAATAGAAATGGGCGAATTAGAATCAGCTATGGAGATATTTGTTAAGCTGAAAACTTCGCGGGACGAAATCGAGATTAATAGCTGTTCGATCAATGTCGGGTTAGCTTTCCTCAACTCCTGTATCGGAGCCAAAAAAGAGGCGGAAGAGCTCGCAGAAAAACTTTATGCCGATCGGGAAAACAGTCAGTTAGTGGGTACGGGATACAAGTTAGTTTTTCTCGCCGCCACCTATCAAAACCTGGGAGAGACAGAGAAAGCTTTGAGCTTGTACCGCCAAGCGATCGCCCAAGCCGACCAAAACCAGTACACCACCATAAAAGCCAAGGCTCTCAGCGGTATAGCAGCACTGTACCGAGAACAGGGAGAATTTGACCAAGCCCTGCAGCACCATACAGAAGCAATAGAAATACTCGATCGAACCAGCGCTAAATTAGACCGAGCCGAAGCTTGCTATCAACTAGCACTAACAGAACAAAAACTTGGTAACATCGAGAAAAGTCAAGAAAATTTTGAGCGCGCCATTCAACTGTTCAGCGAAATGGACGCCAGCAAACAAGTAGAAAAAGTACAGTTAGCCGTAACAAAAAAACAGAAAAAATAGCTAATTAATCGAGCAAAAAATCAGAAAATAGATACAATAAATGAAAGAACAACCATAAACTTTGTAGATATGAAACTAAAACGATTGGGACACGTAGCCGTCTGCGTGCAAGACATAGAGAAGTCTGCTGAATTCTACCGCAACTTGGGTATGGAGTTAGTTTGGAAAGATGCAGACTGGGCTTATTTGAAAGCAGGAGAGGATGGATTGGCGCTGTTGAGTCCGAGTTACGACCAAGCAGGGCCGCATTTTGGGTTTGTATTTGATGATCGTACCGAAATGGAATCCGCCTACGAACAACTCAAAGCCGATGGTGTTTCCGTCACCCACATTCACGAACACCGCGACGGTACTGCATCCTTCTACGGCAGAGATCCAGATGGGAACGGCTTTGAGTACCTTTACGAACCGGCCTGACGATTCTAGGGCTTACGAATCAAAACCCAAGAAACCGGGTTTTTAGCGGTTTCGGGGAGTTGTAACCCGTCTTCTCGACAAAAACCCGGTTTCTGACCACGTGCGATGGCGAACTAAATTAAGTAAGCGCACAGAAAAAATAGAATACCCAGATACCCGGTTTGGCGTTCCTTCTTCCGTTCCCGGAACATCCCTACAACTCCCCGAATAATCTGAGGTACTAACACCGAGGCTTCTCAAGTAAGGTGCAGGCTGTGAATCCGAAATATATCCACAACTTCCGAAAATCGGCTCGATAATCTAAAATCTAAAATCTAAAATCTAAAATCCTCATGTTGCAGAGAATACAAGTCAGAAACCGCTGGAAATCAATCTTCAAACCCTGGGAAGAAGCAGACCCTTGGCTGTTTGGCACTTGCATCGCCCTCACCATCTTCGGGGGAATCATGATCCGCAGCGTCGAAATCAACCAGGGGCTGATCGACTGGTGGCGACACTGGGTAACTGGGGCAGTCGGTTTGTTCCTTGCCATCATCATTTCCCGCTGTCGCTACCAAATACTGCTTGAGTGGAAATGGCCGATTTACATATTAATCAATTTGTCGCTGATCGCAGTGCGTTTTATCGGTACTACAGGGCTCGGTGCCCAGCGGTGGATCAACATCGGCGGCTTCTACCTGCAACCCTCAGAATTTGCCAAAGTAGGCATGATTATCACTTTAGCAGCTCTCCTGCACGAGAAGAATGTCCCCACAGTCCGGGATATGTTGAGGATGCTGGCGATTATGGCTGTACCCTGGGGATTGATCTTTGCTGAACCAAATTTAGGTACTTCCTTAGTCTTCGGCGCAATCACAATGGGGATGTTCTACTGGGGTAATGTCAATCCCGGCTGGCTAATATTGCTATTCTCTCCTCTCATCTCAGTTCTCTTCAATAACCTGTCTACACCGATTTGGATAGCCTGGGTAGTTGTTGCGGGTATTATTGCTTGGCGAACCCTGCCTTGGCCCTGGTTGGGGACTTTCGGTGCTGTGTTGGTGAACGTTGTTTCTGGACACCTCGGACATATTTTTTGGAATGTGCTCAAGGATTATCAAAAAATGCGTCTAACAGGGTTTTTAAACCCCGAGAAAGACCCTTTAGGCAGCGGATATCACTTGATTCAATCTCGGATTGCTATTGGCGCTGGGGAACTGAAGGGCCGGGGTTTGTTTCAGGGAACGCAAACTCAGCTTAACTTTATTCCCGAACAGCATACGGACTTTATCTTTTCAGCTATTGGCGAAGAATTGGGCTTTATTGGCTGTATTGGCGTGTTATTGGTGTTCTGGATAATTTGTTTCCGGTTGGTGACGATCGCTCAAACTGCTAACGATAATTTTGGTTCTTTGCTGGCAATCGGCGTACTGTCAATGTTGATTTTTCAGGTATTCGTCAATATTGGGATGAACATTGGCTTGGCTCCGGTTACGGGCATTCCGCTGCCTTTCCTAAGTTACGGGAATGCGTCGCTGCTGAGTAATTTTCTCGCCCTGGGGCTGGTGGAGGCGGTGGCCAGCCAGCGACAGCGCAAGAAGCGTTGGAATTAGGTCATTGGTAATGGCTAATGAGTTTTGGGAATGCGATCGCCCTTTTGATTTCTTTCGAGAAATTCTGCGGGCGATCGCATTTTTTGTCGATCGACCTAGCCACATCTAAACTTTACGCTTCCTGAGCCGAGCCTTTAGGAAAGTCAAGTTTGATAAAATTCTTGTGGGGTGAGCGCAAGAACCCGCCCCCAAATAAAATTTAGAGACCCAACAGCTTAAGTATATCGACTTAATTCAACCACTCGTGACGCAAACAATAAATGGTTTTATGCGCTATGGGTCAGCAAATATGTGTGCAGTGAATGCCCTACTGAGGACCTTATCAATGCCTGAAACCATTGCTATTATTACATCTTTTTTTCTTCTTCCTTCTTCCTGCTTCCTGACATCCGTTACATCCGTGGAGCGAATCCGTTGCCGAACTTTCTGCTTCCTGACATCCGTTACATCCGTTACATCCGTTACATCCGTTACATAATCAGTTGCCGAACTTCCTTCGCCTCTAATTATTCGTTCATATTCTTGTACGTAGCAACAGCCGAAGGCGAACTCCGGTTTAAGTAGCGGAATATCCAATACTTAAATACCGTATCCAATATCACTGGAAACGTTGCAATGAACAAAAATATGAACTGCCTATTTTCTGGCAGTCCCAAATGCCTCGATAAACCTTCGAGAATTACTTCCCAACCGTGTGGCGAGTGAAATCCGACAAACACATCTGTAAACAAAATAATTACGAAAGCTTTCGCACTGTCGCTGAGACCGTAAATCACATCGTCCATGAAAGACTTTAAAATCTCAATCTCTTTCTTGTTAGTGACGATAATCGCAGCGAAGGCAATCAAGGAAATCAAATCGGCAAAAATATTTTTAATAGCTCCCCCACTTTCAGCGCGGTATTCCTCCGCTAGTTCAACTGCTTTTTCAGCAATCTTATTTTCCGTTTCCTCTAAAGAAAGCGAGGGAGCCGTGCCTATTAACCTTTCAAATTTGAGGCGCTGCTCAAATCTCTCCAGTTCTTGGAATGCTTCTTCTTCCAGGTTAACATTTATGAAAAGTGAAGCATTTTCTTGACCTCTAAAATGATCAACGATCGGACCGACTAGAAAGTTTTTTGAAATTTGATTTGTCAACAGCGGAACCAAAATCAAAAGCAAAATAAATCTGAGAGAAATAATTGTTTTGACTTTGGAATTGCGAAAATTCTTGACTACTTCTTTTTCAGCTCCAGGGTCTAAATCTTTAGTGATTCGATTCAAAGTTCCCAAAAGCGATCGCGGTAATAAATTGACTTCTTCATAGTTAGTGTCAACCTCACCATCGTGAATTTGAACAGAATTAGCTGAACCTTTATTTTTGGGGTCAGGTGGAGAACTGCTATTTGTAGATTTTGCCTGCAAATTTACCGAACTGACAACCGGAACAATTGCCGTTGATCTACTATTATTAATATACTTGTCGATGACTCCATCAATAAACTCTAGCTTCTCAAATATAAGGGAGGCTCTATCTTTATTGTTGAGATGTAATCCGTGCTGGTAATAATCAGCGCTGCGCCCCGTTTTGGGTTTAGCCCCCACTCGCTCCGGCAGTTCCAAAAAAGAACGGCTAGCATTAAACTCAACCATCCGGGTTTGGATGACCTTGAGGTATTTTTCCAGTTCGGATTTAAAGTAAGACAGGGTGCTTTGTCCGTAATCTCCCGATCGCTCAGAGATTCCTTGGCCGCCAAAATGCTCATCTTCGATCGCCTTAATTGCTAACGCAGCATCGTAGGCCTGTTCTAGAGCCCTCTCAGGGGTTTCTCGATACCATTGGTGAAGGCTGTAGAGATATTTTACAATCCTGTTCCACGGAGAAGTATTCATAGCTAAAGCTGGTTAGTTGGCTGTAGACATTAGTGATTAAAGTATTCACGGTATGGTAACAAATTTACATAAATTGAGAACGGTCACCGAAGATTCAATTTGGATTGTCGGATCTGCCCGAAGCGGCAAAACCACTCGTTTAGTCGAGCAGTTCTGCATTTGGAGCAAAACTGTCAAGCCTCTTCCTGCAACAGTTTCAGGGCGATCGAGTTCCGGGCGGCGGCGGGCTGGACAAACTGCCCCAGCAATTTTAGTCTTAGCAGCTAACGGAGACAACCGGCTAGAATTGGCCGATCGCATCGCCGTCGCTACCGAAGGAAAATATACCTTTCACTCCACAACGCCCTTCGGTTTTTTTGAGCAGGAGGTATTGTTATTTTGGCCCCTGCTAGTTCAGTCGCTGAATTTGAGGGCTCAATTTCCCCTACGGCTGCAACCTGAAACAGAACTGGAACTTGCCGCGAGACTCTGGCGTCGCGAAGACGAAGGGATTTTGCAAAAAACAGGGGTAAGTCCAAACCGAATGGTGCGTCGAACACTAGACTTATTACAACTTGCTGCTGTCAGCGGTACGCCGAGAGAAGAGATTCCCAGCATTCTAGAACAGGGATTTGCTGGTGACGGTGGCTCGACCAACCTGTGGACTAGCATGAGAGAGTTGCTGGAAAGGTGGCGGGAATGGTGCTTGACGCGGGGGTTCCTGACTTACGGGATTGTTTGCGAACTCTACTGGCGCGATTTGTTGCCGGATGCGACTTATCAGCAGCATTTGGCCTCTAGATATCAAGCTGTGATCGCAGACGATGTTGACGATTATCCGGCGATAAGTCGCCATTTGTTCGATCGAATGCTCGACCAAGGTGCAGCGGGGGCGTTCTCCTACAATCCAGAGGGAGGAGTGCGTTTGGGCTTGGGGGCTGACACGGAATACCTAGCCAGACTCGAAGACCGCTGTCAAAGCGTGGTAAATTTGGACGAAAAAGCCGGTTTAGCCCCAGAGATTGGAGATTTAGCGGTAAGTTTAGCAGTTAATTCTGAGGGTTTTTATCCTCTAGGCTTGAGTTTGCCCGGATCAGTTCGATCGCTCCAAACCACTTCCAGGGCTCAACTGCTGCGAGAAACCGCCGAAATCATCGTGGATGCGGTGAAGTCACAAGCCGTGGAACCGCAGGAAATCGCTGTAATTGCCCCTGGGATGGATGCGATCGCCCGTTACAGTTTAACGGAAATTCTCGCGCGAGATGGTATCGCCGCCGTATCTCTCAACGATCAGCGTCCCCTCTCGACTACCCCAGAGATTCGAGCTTTACTCACTTTGTTAGCCTTAGTTTATCCGGGACTCGGCCGTTTAGTCGATCGAGACGGCGCCGCCGAAATGCTAGTAGTGTTGGGCAGCCAGAAACACCGTTCATTAGAAACAGAAGATTCTAACTCGACTTTCAATCTAACATCTCAAATTCACCATCAAAAATCGATCGACCAAGTGAGAGCAGGTTTAATCGCCGATCACTGTTTTTGTCCACATAGCGATCAACCTAAATTGCTGGAAATTACAGCTTTTCCCCGGTGGGACAGACTGGGACACCGAGCAGCCGGGGCCTACAAGCACATTGTCGAGTGGATCGAACAACAGCGATCGCAACAGCAGGAGCGGCTGTTGCCGAGCCCAATTGCCCTGCTCGATCGAGCCATCCAGAAATTTCTCATGAACGACAGATACCTCCCCTACGATCGGCTAGCAGCCCTGCGCGAGTTAATGGAAACCGCCACCCACTACTGGGAAATCAACGGGCGAATGCAGCGCGTAGAACCAACAAACGGCGGCGACTCAGAAACCATCGCCCGGTTCATCCAGTTGTTGCGCCAAGGAACCGTCACCGCCAACCCCTTTCCAGTGCGTCCAGAAGGCCCAGCAGCCAGAGCCGTCACCCTCGCCAACATCTTCCAGTACCGCAGCAGCCGCCGCGCCCACAAATGGCACTTTTGGCTGGATGCTGGCTCGCCCCTGTGGCTGAGCGGCGGTGCGGCGACATTGTTTGGCGCTCCCTTATTTTTGCGATCGCAACAGGGGCGTCCCTGGGAAACCGAAGAGGAAACGGCGGCCGACCAACAGCGACTGCGGCGAATTCTGCTAGATTTGTTAAGTCGCTGTTCCCTGCTTTACCTTTGCCACAGTGAACTATCCGTCAGTGGACAAGAACAAACCGGGCCGCTTCTGCCCCTAATTAACAGCTCTGTTTCTTGTCAGCAGTCAGCATAACCTTCGGTTCTGCAGGCAAAAGGCAAATCTGTATTCAGCATTCGACATTCGGAAAGAAAAAATTATGACGGCGAAGATTTTTATTTTTTCTGATTCTGGATAAATACACCGGGCTCACTCCAAGCCCGACTTCTAGGTTCTCTCGAACTGGCGCGATATTAAAGTATACCCAACATAGGCATCAAAACGTGCAATCATTAATATTTTGAGATCAAAAGATGTCCCGCTTAAAAAATATATATAGCCGTGGCAGTTTTGATTTAGTATGTTAGAAATGATGGGGTTATTAATCAATTTTAAGCCAGATTGGTGGCAACAAACTGATACTAATCAGTTCTTAAAGTAAATCGGGATCGTCGTTTAAAGGAGCCAAAATAATGCCAAGTGCAGTGCCATTAGTAATTATACCACCTCCAACACCAGAACCAGAGACGCCAGAACCAGAAACGCCAGAACCAGAGACGCCAGAACCAGAGACGCCAGAACCAACTCCGACTCCGACTCCAACACCTCCCTCCGGGGACGACACCTTTGGTGGCATAGACGACACATTGGGCGGAGGCCAAGGTACCTCGCCCGGAATCATCGGCGGCGTAGTCCGCGGCACTGAAAGCAACGACTCCTTAGCTGGCAGTCCCGGCCCAGACGTGATTTCCGGGCTGCAAGGCAACGACACCTTGCAAGGAGTCGGAGGCGACGATTTACTATTTGGCAACGACGATGACGACGTGCTGTTCGGCAATGAAGGCAACGACGTTCTTGATGGCGGTTCAGGACTCGATACCCTGTACGGAGGCAAAGATAACGACTCCCTCGATGGGGGAAATAACCCTGACCTGCTTTATGGCAATGACGCCAACGACACGGTAATCGGAGGCGAAGGCAGAGACACGGCTTACGGCGGCAAAGGCAGCGACAGCTTGCGTGGCGGTTCTGGCGACGATAGCTTTTTGGGCGATCGAGGCGACGACATTCTGTGGGGCGACCAAGGCAACGACTCGCTCTTCGGTGGTGACGGCGAAGACTTGCTATTTGGCAACGAAGGAGGCGACTGGCTCTACGGAAACGCCGGCGGGGACACAATTTTTGCCGGCGACGGCGATGACATAGTATTCGGCGGTGACGGCGACGACATCGTGGACGCCGGTGCTGGCAACGACGTTATTTGGGGCGAAGCAGGCAAAGACGTAGTGGCAGGAGGCGAAGGCAGAGATGTCTTCGTCATCGGTGCATTCAGTTCCCCCAGCGGCAGCAGCGACGGCACTAACGCGGCATTTATCACCACAGGCGGCCCCGATCTCGCTGATGCCGACATTTTCACAGACTTTCGCCAAGGTGAAGATTTAATCGGGTTAAGTGGCGACCTCAAGTTTGAAGATTTGGTAATCTTCCAAAGCACTGAGACCAAAGCCGGCAGTACGATTATTCGCAACGGCGTCAGCGGCGACTTTTTAGCAGTATTGCCCGGAGTAGACAGCAGAACCCTAGGGCGAAGCTCATTTGTAATTGCCCCCACAGTTCCCGGCAGCGCAACTCCGCTTCCCCTACCGACACCGACAACCAGTCCGACACCGACAACCAGTCCGACACCGACAACCAGTCCGACACCGACAACCAGTCCGACGCCAGACGAGCCGGTGCCGACGTTCCCGACGCCGAATTTGCCGACGCCGACAGGAAGTCCGACGCCGACAGGAAGTCCGCCGCCGACGTTCCCGACGCCCATCTTTAACCAACCTCCAAGAGCAGTTGACGATAACTTCACTACGGTTGCGGGTCAAGAACTCAGTTTCAACGTTCTGTTGAACGACACTGACCAGGAACAAAGCGCTCTGACTGTCACGACTTTTGCTCCAGCAAACAAAGGGAGCCTGGTTCCCGTGGGCGGCGGCGTATTCAAATACACCCCGAATCCGGGCTTCTCGGGTACTGACAGCTTCAGCTACTCGATCTCAGACGGCAGCGGCGGCACAAGTAAGGCGGTAGTAACCATCAACGTCAGTAGCCCCCCGCAGCTAATAATTAACGACGGTGTGGTGGTTGCCAAAAGTAATCCTACCCAGACAATTACTGCCGCCGATTTGTTAATCACAGATCCTGACAACAGCCCCTTGGAAATCGTTTACACGATTACTAAAGCCCCCGATGCTACCAGAGGTTTTGTCCAAAGGGGTAGCACCTTTCTCAACGTGGGCGGCAAATTCACCCAAGACGATATCAACAACAACATCGTCAAATACAACTTGCTGGCAGCAGGTGGCAGCGACACTTTCACGTTTACAGCCTCCGACGGGTCTGCAACTATCGGGCCGGCATCCTTCAGCATCACGGTGGTAGATAATATTGTCGATCGCAGCGCACTCCCGGCCAGCAGCTTTACAGGCAGCAACCTCAGCGACTTCATCCTCGGCGGGGCCGGCGACGATACCCTCTCTGGGGGCGAGGGCAACGATATCATGGACGGCAGTGGTGGCAACGACCTCTTATTCGGTGAAGCAGGCAACGACTCGCTGGTGGGTGCGATCGGCAACGACACCGTTGACGGCGGACTCGGCAACGACACCCTCGACGGCGAAGACGGCATAGACTCGCTGATCGGCGGACTCGGCAACGACGTGATGTTCGGCGGCATAGACAATGACAACCTCTTGGGCGGTGACAACAACGACACCATTGACGGCGGAACAGGCAATGACTCGATATTGGGAGAATCCGGCGAGGACTCGATACTTGGTGGCGCCGGGATTGACACCTTACTTGGTGGCATTGGCGACGACTCCCTCGACGGCGGTGCCGGCGACGACATCCTAGACGGTGGATTGGGCAGAAACTTGCTCGACGGCGGTATCAATAACGATTCCATCTTGGGCGGCGACAACGATGACACGATTTTGGGTGGAGAAGGCAACGACACGGGACTAGGAGGTTCCGGCAATGACTACGTGTTGGGCGAGGCCGGCAGCGACTCCCTCGACGGCCAAGCGGGCGACGACACTCTCGACGGCGGTGCCGGCAGCGACTGTCTCAGCGGCGCCTTCGGCAATGACTTGGTATTGGGAGGCGATGACAACGACTCGCTTTCCGGCGGTGCAGGCAATGACATTTTGGGCGGTGGCAACGGTTCTGACTTGCTCACGGGCGATGCTGGCAATGATTTCTTCTACTACGAAACTCCCAGCGAAGGCGTGGACGTGATTGCTGACTTTAACGCTAACGGCAGCGAAACCGACAGATTTCTGTTCAGGTCATCAAATTTCGCAGGTTTAACCAACTCAGGAACTACTCTCGATTTCACCAGTTTTATCGTCAGGAATATCGGGTCTAGCGGCGACAACATTAGCAAGCAATCAGTCATTTTGTTTGAATCTAAATTTGACAACGCTCAAGCAATAAATGCAGTGTTGAAGAATCAAAACGGTTCGAGCCAAACGGGAGCTTTCTTTGTGTACCTGAACAATACTTTTAACAAGTACGTTCTCGGCTTCGACCCGAATGTGGCAGATGACAGTCTCCCAGCTTTCGATTTGGCAGTGTTGAATTCTATTCCTACAGTGCCGGGAGCACTCAGCACCGTCATTACTGCATCTGACTTTAAGTTTATTTAGTAGTTTTTGAGTAGCGTCGCAAGGAGGCGGAACAATGCCAGGTGCAGTACCACTAATTTTTCTCGAAGGGCGGCTACCCGATGAGAACGAGGATAGTTTGGATAGCGGGACGGTGCCGCAGCCTACGCCGTCGTCGGGCACGGAGCCGATGATGACGGGGACGGAGCCACCGATGATGACGGGGACGGAGCCACCGATGATGACGGGGACGGAGCCGCCGATGATGACGGGGACGGAGCCGCCGATGATGACGGGGACGGAGCCGCCGATGATGATGGGGACGGGCCCGGACATTTCGGTCACGCCTGTGCCGCGGCCACCTGTGACAGTTCCCACGCCTCCCCCAGAGCCACTTTTTGTCGATGGCTTAGTTGTCGCAAATGACGGCAGTAACTATTTAATCGGCAGCTTGTTCAATGACACGATTTCCGGGGGGGCCGGCGACGACACGCTTCTGAGTCGGGACGGAGACGATCTACTCAGGGGCGAAGACGGTAACGATTCTCTCAACGGCGGCGCTGGTAAAGATATTGTTGAGGGCGGGCGTGGCAATGACACGGCGCGGGGCGGCAAAGGCGATGACTTGGTTTCTGGCGACGAGGGCGGTGACGTAGCTTTTGGCGACCAGGGCAACGATCTTGTCTTGGGTGCTGAAGGCAACGACTCGCTGTACGGCGGTAAAGGCAATGACTGTCTGCGCGGTGGTGGGGAGGACGACCTGATTTTGGGCGACAAGGGCAGTGACACTGTTTTTGGCGACACGGGTAATGACTGCCTGATCGGCGCTGCGGGCAATGATATTTTGTTGGGCCAGGAGGGCGGGGATGTCATCACCGGCGGTGTTGGTAACGATACTGGTGATGGCGGCGAGGGTGATGACCTGATCTTCGGGGGCGACGGCAATGATTCTTTGTCTGGAGATGCTGGGGATGATATTCTTTCGGGCGATCGCGGCTCGGATACTCTGACAGGAGGCGACGGATCGGATATCTTTGTTCTCGGTAGGGTGGGCACGTCGCCTGGTGGCAACGGGTTTCTTACTACTGGCGGCCGCGAAGTCGGCGATGCTGATGTAATTAGAGATTTTAATGCGGGAGATTCGATCGGTCTAGCTGGAGGTCTCAACTTTACAGAGTTAGAAATTTTCCAGGGCCAAGGCTCGAATTCAAGCAACACGATTATTAGGGACAGGCGAACTGGGGAATTTTTGGCGGTGTTGATTGATGTTCGATCGAACTCGCTAGATGAATCTAGGTTCACTACAGCTCAAATACCGCGCGTAAACGACAATCCCTTCACCATTGAGGGGACAACCACAAGTCCCACAACCGGGACAACCACAAGTCCCACAACCGGAACAACCACAAGTCCCACAACCGGAACAACCACAAGTCCCACAACCGGAACAACCACAAGTCCCACAACCGGGACAACCACAAGTCCCACACCAGCAACCACAAGTCCCACACCAGCAACCACAACTCCTACACCAGCAACCACAACTCCTACACCAGCAACCACAACTCCTACACCAGCAACCACAACTCCTACACCAGCAACCAC
>NZ_JAUBQQ010000010.1:52456-141797 GCF_036701335.1 Microcoleus sp. Pol12B5
AACTCCTACACCAGCGGGGACAACCACGAGTCCCACAACGGGGACAACCACGAGTCCCACAACGGGGACATTGCCGACACAGGTTCCGAGTCCGAGTCCGATTCCGACTCCGACTGCCGGCGGGACAACTCCGAGTCCGAGTCCTTCGATCGTCCCCACTCCAACTGCGGCGCCCCCAACTCCTCCGCCTTTAGGCGGGGGACCGACTCCGCCGAGTTTTACATCTCCGACTCCTAACCAGCCGCCGATCGTGGAAGCTGGCAAGACGGTGACTGGTTTGCAGAATTTGCCTCTGTCTCTGAGCATTTCGGCGCCTAGCGACCCGGAGGGCCAGCCGCTGTCGATCGCGGTAGTCGGACTTCCCAATCCTACTTTTGGTCAGGTAATTACGGGTACGAACCCGGTCGCCGTGAACCAAAAGTTAACCGTTCAGGATTTACTTGGGCTGAAATTCCAACCGGGAACAAACGTGATCGGGCAAGCCGGTTCTTTCAGCTACAGCGTAGCTGACGACCAAGGCGGCACGGCAGCAGCCTCAGTAGCGATTAACATCAATTCTTTCGATACCTCCGTAACTGTTCCAACTATCCTGTCGCCGATTGCTGTCGATGACGGCATCGTCTTTACCAATACGAATAATTTGCTGCCCACTTTCATCGACGTACTGGCGAACGATTCCAGTCCGCAAAAAGGGACACTCAGCATTATCAATGTCAGCACACCACAACTGGGGGTAGCTGTAAATCTTGTCTCTCAAGTGCAATTCATCCCCGGCAACGTAGCGGGTACAACTGCTTTCACCTACAGCGTCAGCGACGGATTCGGGACAGTTCCGGGCGTAGGTACTGTCACCGTTCAAATCTTGCCTGCTGATAGCGGGCCTAACAATTTAGTTGGGGGTTCTTTGCCGGACAATTTGGACGGTTTGGCGGGCAGCGATACTATTGACGGTCAAGGCGGCAACGATACGATTAACGGCGGTGTGGATAACGACGTGCTCGTAGGGGGCCTCGGCGCAGATACCATGACAGGGGGTGGCGGCAACAATCAATTCCGCTATACCAGCCCTGCACAAGGTGGGCCGGCTTTTGATGCGTCTTCTTCGGCGGCGATCGAGGCTGCGATCGCGGCGGGCGGATACGATGTGATTACTGATTTTAGCGGTCTCGGTGTGCCGATCGCCGATCAGTTTAATTTTGCCCCCGGATTTGCCAATCTCAGCGGTAACACCCAAGTTCTGCTAAATGTGCAGACAACGGTTTCTGCAAATATTCTGGGAGGAAGTGCTTTCTTGTTTGCCTACGATTCCGGCGGCAATACTTACATTATTTATGACGGCAATGGCAATAACCTCAGTGGCGCCGACTCTCGCATTTTGGCGAAGTTAAATGGTGTAACTGGGGTTTCTGCTCTTTCGGAATTTGACTTGACGTTTATCTAGGAAGATAAGAGGTTTGAAACCACAAATTAACGCAGATTAACGCCGATTTCCTTGGCAGTTTATCTGCGTTAATTTTTGTTCATCTGCGGTGAAAAATTAAATCCGATTATCTTCAGAAAAAAGTCCCAACAAAGGGCCTAGAATAGCGCCGAAAACAAAGCCGCCAGCGTGGGCCCAGTAAGCAACTCCCCCGGATTCCATGCCGACACTTGCCGGGGCATTCAAGGAAGCCAGGCCGCTCAATGCTTGCTGTGCAAACCAAAATCCTAGAAAGAAGAAAGCGGGGACTCTGACAGTGGTAATAAAGATTCCTAAGGGCAGCAGTGTGAGAACTTTGGCTTGGGGATATCTGAGAATGTAAGCTCCCATCACGCCTGCGATCGCGCCGCTAGCACCTAGAGAAGGAATGGCAGATGCGGAGGAAAAAAACCACTGAGTTAGTGATGCTAAAACGCCGCAAGTAAGGTAAAATATTATAAATTTGACGTGTCCTAAACGGTCTTCTACGTTGTTGCCAAAAATCCACAAAAATAACATATTTCCGGCAATGTGAAGAAAGCCTGCGTGCAGGAATTGGGAACTAATTAGTGTCGTCCATTCGGGAAATGGCGAAACGGGCAGAGCAACCCGACACATATTGCTTAACTGGCAAGGAACTACGGCCCAAGAGTAGAAAAATTCGGTTAATTGTCGATCGCCCAAACTGAGTTCGTACAAAAATACTAATATGTTTGCCGCAATCAGCCCGTAGGTGACATAGGGAGTGATAGTAATGGGATTTTCATCGCGTAAGGGAACCACAGCCTTTTTTTCCTCATCAAAATATTGGCAACACAGTAGCGCATTTATAGCCCAGGTGTCTCCTGTCTAAAGGAAGAGGAAACAAGCCAATCGATTTTAGATTTTAGATTTTGGATTTTAGATTTAAAGAATTTAAGAATTTAAGAATTTAAGAATTTAAGAATTTAAGAAGGCGACCTCACGGATGTATCCGAGGGCTGGTTAATCGATTTTAGATTTTAGATTTTAGATTTTCGGTTTTAGAATTGAAGAATTCAAGAAAGCGACCTCACGGATGTATCCGGGGGCTGCTTATTGGATACTATATTTTTTATTTATGCACGGATGAATCCGGGGGCTTGTACCGCCCTTGGATGTCGCAAGCTTCCTTTAAACCCACCGTCTCCCGCTGAAACAAAAATAAAACCTATTGAATAAAACCCTCCACTTTGCAGTTAGTTGAATATCTGCTTTTTAGTGTTGGGTTTTATTTGACCGCAAAGGGTATATTCTAGGATGGGCGAGCAAGTTTGTAGTTGCGATATTCGTGCGGGTTTTTACCTTTCAACAAAACTACAAACTTATTTATCCGCTTGCTGATTACATTTTTACAGCGGGGCTAGTCGAAGGTTTAGGCGACTTAATTTCCTGGGAAACTGCACGGACGCGGTAGAGTTTAGCAACGACTTGCTCACACTTGGATAAATCGGATTCTATCTCTGTCAAAATGGCAGTTGATACGGGATCTGTGAACTTCACCCGCAGGTTGTTGATATCGACAACACCAGTTTGCAAATCGCCGAGAGTGCTCCGCAGCAAGAACGTTTCATCTGTTCCTTGCATTGAGGCTTTTAATTTAGCGTATTTGTCAGCAATTTGGGCGGGAATTGAGGGTTTTTCACCGAAATCGTTGAGGCGCTTTTCGATAGCGAGGATGTGGTTCTGTTTATTTTGAATCATTTCTCTCAAGAGCGATCGCAAATCGCTGTCTTGGGTTTTTTCCGCATAATGTTCAAAGGCTTCGCAAGCATAGCGTTCCCCTGCGAGGGCGGTATTCAAAGCTTTAACAATGTCGCCTTGTGTAGAACCTCCCCAACCATTAGCTAATTTCCACCATTCTGCATTTGTGTCAGTTTCTTCTGGCAAACCGACTTCTTTTCCGCCGTAACCGAGGCGAGCCAGAATTGCGGTGGTAAATATTGCTAAATCTCCCGGTTGGCGGGAAGTGATCAAGTTGCCGTCAACGACTAAAGCTTCGTTGATGTAGTTAGCTCCGGCATTGATCATGTCTTTTTTAATCGACAAGAAACCTGTGGCATTTTTGCCTTTCAGCAAGTCGGCTTCAATCAAAACTTGCGGGCCGTGGCAAACCGCAGCGACGATTTTTCCTTGCTCAAATGCTTCTCGTACAAACCGTACTGTATTGGGATTAGTCCGCATTGTATCGGGAGCCATACCGCCGGGAATTATCACTGCATCGAATTCTGCTGGTACTGCTTCTGTGGTAGTTCCGTCAGCCTGCTGGGCAACTTTTCCTTGTTTCCCTGCATACTTTTCGTTTGTCCGAGAACCGAGGACAACTACTTCAAATCCTGATTGTTTTAAGGCGTTGTAAGGAACTAGAAATTCGGAATCTTCAACTCCATTTTCAATGAGTATGGCAACTCGTTTGGTGTTGATGCCGTTATTTGTTGTCATAATCAACTTTCCTCAGACTATCTTTTCATCTAACATTAAGTCATTTATGATGTTTTTAGCGTCTTGCTAAAGTGATAAATTAGTGATTTTTAAAAGATGTCAGCGTGAGCCTTGAGAGGTATTTTTCAGAACTGTCTCAATGCACGTAAGAGGCTCCATTAATGTCGATCGTAGTCCCGGTAGCGTGTGTAGCTAAACCCGACGCTAAAAACGCGATAACATTAGCAACATCTTGAGGAGGAGCGATTTTGCCGATCGGGATATCGCGAATAATATCAGCTTCACCGAACTCTTGAATAAACTGATTAGACATTTCTGTACGGACAAATCCCGGTGCAACTGTAAATGCCAAAATATTATCAGCCGCAAACCCTCTAGCAATGCTGCGAGTTAAAGCAACAATAGCACCTTTAGAAGCGGCGTAGTGCAGATAATTCGGGTCATCGCCGCGAAAAGCAGCGCGACTTGCTATATTAATAATTGTACCGACTCGGCGAGTTTGAAAATGCAGAATAGATTCCCGGCACAAATCGGCAACGGCAACTAAATTAACTTGTAGAGTTTGCTGCCAAGCTGACGACCAAATATCGAACTCGTCCTCGATACCCGCTGACTGCATAATCCCCGCATTATTAACTAAAATATCAATATGACCGCGCCATTTTAAAGCATCACGCCACAAAGTCGAGGCCGCGTTTTCCACCCTCAAATCTGCTGCCAATAAATAACAGCGATCGCGCGCAACACTTGCTGCTACCGCTTCAGCTTCTTTGTGACTGCGAAAGTAATGCAAAATCACCTCAGCCCCAGCATTAACCAGAGTCCGCACCGTCACTGCACCAATCCCTTTCGAGCCACCAGTTACTAAAATTACCTTTCCGGTTAAATCAATCATTTCTGTCTCTCTTTTCTCTTTCTCTGTGGCCTCTGCGCCCTCTGCGGTTAATAAAAAAAATAAATCCTCTTTAAAAAAATAATTGCTATATTATACAGCAGATTCCATCTAATGTATATGCCATTGCGTCATACTGATAGATATCTGCAACACACATCTCCAAAAACTTCCAAATCTTTTCCCAGGTTGGTTTCTATTGGAAATATAGCCACTTCTGAAAGCACTATAACTTCTTTGTCCTTAAACTCGATAACTACAGTGGATTCGGCAGCAAAGGTCGAATCAGAGCCATAATTCGATCAGAATTAAAATTATTGATATAATCAGTTAGTGCTTTGGAGAAACTTGGTTTGGATTCGGGAATTTGTACGATTAATTCGTTCATAACTTCGGTATCGAGATAGTAAGCGGCTTGATACATTTGCTCTAACCACTCAGGGGACATTACTGATAGATCTTCTACAGACACCGTTTCAACTAATTGTTTTTGTGGAGCTGGTTCTACGACTTCGTAGATATATTGCACTCCCAAATATTTAGCGAGTTTGTCAAAAAGTTCTCTCTGCTCAAATGGCTTACTTATAAAGTCGTTAAAACCAGCCATAAGAACTTTCTCTCGCTCTTCTTCAAAAATACTGGCAGTTAAAGCAATAATGACAGTTTCTTGGCTTTGAGGGCGTTCTCTAATATATTTAGTAGCTGTGTAGCCATCCACGATCGGCATTCGCAGATCCATCAGAATCAGGTGCGGCCGCCAACTCTCCCAGAGTGAGACTGCCTCCACTCCTTGTTTTGCTTCTCTCACCTCAAAACCAACCGAACTCAGGATCTCGATTAACAAGCGACGATTTTCTTCTAAATCTTCAACAATAAGAATGCGGTAAGTCGGTTGTCCGGGAGCTAAACCAATTACTCTTTGATTAATTGATTCTGGGACTAAGGATTCTGCTTGAGGTAACTGTACACCAATATCAAAGGAAAAAGTGCTACCTCGGTTCAAAGTGCTTTTAACCCGAATTTGACCGCCCATAAGTTTGACGAGTTTTTGACTAATGGCTAAACCAAGCCCACTGCCTTGACTCAAATTCTTCCCAGCTTGAGCTTGCACAAATACCTTAAATAGGGTATCAATTTCTGTGGGCGCAATTCCCACGCCTGTATCCTCAACTTCAAAACATAGGTGACAGGATGTTTTGTCTCTTTTTGCTGCTCTTACCCGTAGGGTGACGCTTCCTTGGTTGGTAAACTTAATCGCATTACTGAGCAGATTGACCAAGACTTGATAAAGTTTTTTCTCGTCGCTATGTACAAATTGAGGAATGTCGGGAGCTAGCTCGAAAATTAGTTGCAATTCTTTAGATTGGACTTTAACTTGAAACATTTCTTCAATAGAAGCCAGCAAATTTATCAAATCAAAGTCAGAAAGATTGAGTGTCATCCGTCCGCTCTCTATTTTGGATAAATCTAAAATATCGTTAATTAAGTCCAATAAATGTCTACCGCTACGATTGACAATCTGTAAACGTTCTTGGAGAGAAGGAGTCAGATTTCTCTCATAGCTCATCAATTGGGTGAATCCCAAAATAGAGTTGAGCGGGGTGCGGAGTTCGTGGCTCATATTCGCGAGGAAGACAGTCTTGGCTTGGTTTGCTTCATTTGCCTGGTGAAATTCCAACTCAGCTTGTTTGCGATCGCTAATGTCAATTAAATATCCCAAGATTTCTACTGGTGTACCTGAATGATCTTGAATTAGCCTAAACTGAGCGAGCATCCAGCGATAAACCCCATCGGAGCGACGAAAACGGTATTCCTGGAAATACAAATCATTAACCAATAGATTTGCTAAGCCATGAACCACTGTTTCTACATCATCGGGGTGTAAGTGATTCACCCAAAATTTAGAATCTTCTAAAAACTCGCTGGTTTTGTAGCCCCATATATCTTTGATATTTTCGCTGATGAACGTTGCACCATAATCGCCAGCAGGTTTACTGCTAAAAATGACCACGGGGCTGTAGTTTAGAAGAAAGTTGAGGCGATTTGTGGTTGCTTGCAAGGCTTGCTCAGCCAGTTTTAGCTCTGTTGCGTCCTCCTGAACGGCAACATATACAGTTCCGTATTCAGGATGCTCAAACCTGGATGTATGAACTCTGCACCAAAAGAGAGTTCCATCTTTCTTTCTATTCTGGACTTCATATTTCGCTGCCCCGGTCTGTTCAATTTGAGTGACGATATCTAGAACGGTTACATCTGGTGTAAAATTTGTATCGACATAATTCAAGACACCAACGGATTGACCGGCTAGTTCGCCCTCTGTGTAGCCAAACATAGCGTCAAAAGTAGGATTGGTGTAGACGATCAGGAGGTCTGAGGCTTTGATTAAACACACTCCTCCTGCCATGTTATTCATGATAACGCTTTGAAGTTCAAGCGTTTTTTGAGCTTCTTTTCGAGTGGTAATGTCTTGGATTTGAGCAATAAAATGAAGTGGATTTCCCTGTCCATCTTGTACTAGCGAGCCATCAAGAAGAATCCAAATTATATGTCCTTGTTTATGGAAATACCGTTTTTCCAGTTGGTAAGTTGAAATTGTTCCTGCTAATAGTTGATGTGCATACCTAAGATCCGCGTCTAAATCGTCAGGATGGGTGATGTCTTGGAAAGTTAACGCTAACAACTCTTCTGAGGAGTAGCCAAGAATTTGACATAAGGCAGGATTGACTTTAATCCAGTGCCCATCAAGTGAAACGATCGCCATCCCGATAGAGGCATCTTCAAACGCATGGCGAAACTGCTCTTCACTGTTTCGTAAAGCCATCTCAATTTGTTTGCGATCGCTAATATCGCGCAAAATAACAGTAAATACCGTTTCGTCTCCCATTTCCAGCTTAGAAATAGAGGCTTCAGCCGAAAACTGCGTTCCATCTTGACGACGAGCCAAAATCTCGCCTCGTTCTCCCATCCTTCGCGCTCTGGTAGAAGACTGTGCAAATTGTTTGATATGCTGCGGATGTGCATCTCTAAACTGTTCTGGCAGCAGTAAATTCAGTGGCTTCCCTAAAATATCCTCAATTTTATAGCCAAACATCTTTTCTGCCCCTTGATTAAACAGGGTAATGCGTTGAGTGCGATCGACTGAAATAATTGCATCATTGGCGATTTCTAGAATTCCCGCAAAACGAGCCTGCGATTTTTGTAAAGCATCTGTTCTTTCAGCCACAAGAATTTCTAAAGTTTCGTTAAGTTTTTTAATTTCTTTTTCCGCTTGTTGGCGCTTGTAATCTATGTGGTTTAAAGAGCGAGCCGTCCCCAAGATGAGAATTGAGAACGTGACAACCATAACAGTTGAACGCAATGTATAGCCAAAATTAACGTTATACCAGCCTAAATTTTGTCCCTGAAGAGTCAACCAGTTCAGTGTCACTGGAAAGATTGTCCCCCAAGGCAGCAACCACCGAACCATTACTCCGCCCACCAGGGGACTGTTTACTACTTGCATTAATCCTTGTTTGGGACGGAGGCATAAAATTCCTCCATAGAGGATGAAAAAGGTGGCGATCGTGTTTACGGGTTGAGTCGTCGTAATTGTAGCCAAACGTTCAAAAATATCGACATGGAATAGGTGTGCAAATAAAGCTAGTAGAGAAATTAAAGTTGCAACACTACTAAAAATCTGAGCCAACCAAGTATCGCGTTGGGAGTTTTGCCCTAAGAGTAATAGTGCTAGTCCCATCAGCACAAAATTTAGGGCGGTATTTAGTCCCATTCTTCCCGGATAAGGAGTCGCTGAAGACACGAAATCTGGGAAAAGCCACTCATCAATACCCAGCTTCCAACCAAAAATATACTGGATCAGCGTCAGCATACCGAGGATTATTATCAATCCTGCCATCCATTGAGCGATGCAATTGTGCAGTCGGGTTCTTTGGTACTGTAACAATTTCAAAGACACTCCAGCCAGCAAAAAGCAAATTGCCGTGTTTGCTTTCATGGTCGAAGTCATACCGGGAAAACCGCTTTTGAGTAGCGAGATGTCAAATTGCCAACCAAGCAGCACGAGACACCCGATCGCAATGACGAGTAGACTTGCCATGTGAGAAATCCGTTTGCTCATAAATCGGCTGCTTGGGTTGAAATACTCTTCTTCTGATGTTAGGCGAAGCGAAGAAGGGCAACCACGGGGGGACTGCCCCTAACCGAACTATTCAGATTTTGTAGGGCTGCGCCCCCTTGCCAGCCCAATATCTCCGGGATCGCAGAACTTCTTTCTGCGTAAAGTCAGCTTTATAACCTAATAATTCAACTATACTATTTGTGCATATGTTTATATTCCTCTAGCAGGAAACTAGGGAAATGAGTATGATTGTCCATAGAACTAGCGATAGGGTTAGCGATCGAGCTACAAACTACCGAGGCAATATTTTAATTGTTGACGATCTGCCTGATAACCTGCGTCTGCTCAGGGATACTTTGAGGGAAGAGGGTTATAAAGTTCGCAGTGCTATAACAGGAGCAATGGCGCTCAGAGCCGCCCAATCGCCATCGACGGAGTTAATCTTACTAGACATTAAATTGCCTGATATTGATGGTTATGAAGTTTGCCGAAAATTAAAATCTGACGAGCGCACTGCCGACATTCCCATAATTTTTTTGAGTGCGCTAAATGAAACCTTTAATAAGGTGCAAGGGCTTACTGCTGGAGGGGTAGATTATATTGCTAAGCCATTTCAAGTCGAAGAAGTATTAGCTCGTGTCGAAACCCACCTAACGATCCGAAGGCTGCAACAAAGACTGCAAAAGCAAAATTTACGTCTGTTGAGAGAAATTGAAGAACGGCAACGTCTCGAAGAGTCTCTCTTTGCCGAAAAGGAATTGGCTCAAGTGACACTGCAATCCATTGGCGATGCGGTCATTACTACTGATGCCCAAGGTAGGGTGAGATATTTTAATCCTATAGCTGAGCGACTGACAGGCTGGAAAACTCATGAGGTTCAAGGAGTTCCTTTCTCTACAGTCTTCCTAATTGTCGATCAAGTAACGCGAGAGCCAGTAGAGAATCCTATAAACATGGCTCTATTAGAGGAGCGAATTGTGACCTTAGCTAACAATACTATTCTGATTGCCGATGATGGAACCGAGTATCCCATTGCTGACTCGGCAGCACCTATTCGAGACCGCCAAGGTCAAATTATCGGGGCAGTAATCGTCTTTCATGATGTTACTGAATCGCGCTATCTCACCCGTCAACTCTCTTGGGAAGCTAGTCACGATTCCCTAACGGGGTTAATTAACCGTCGAAAATTTGAGCAGCACCTAGTTGAGGCGATCGCCTCTTTTAAAGATAGCAATCACCAGCACGCTCTCTGTTATTTAGATTTAGATCAGTTCAAAGTCGTTAATGATACCGTAGGTCATATTGCTGGCGATGAGCTACTGCGCCAAATCACCGCACTTATTCAACAGGGAGTCCGTGCTCATGATATGCTGGCTCGCTTGGGAGGTGATGAGTTTGGTATTTTGCTCACTCAATGTTCGCTCTCTCAAGCAACTCAGATTGCCGAAAACCTCAAAGACCTAGTGCATCAGTTTCGGTTTATTTGGAATGGCAAAACCTTTATCATCGGAGTCAGCATTGGAGTTGTTGCTATTGACCAAACAAGCCAAGATTTGAGGGAGCTTCTGGGAGCGGCTGATGCAGCTTGTTATGCTGCCAAAGCCAGAGGCCGCAACTGTGTTCATATTTATAGTCTAGATGATAGCGAACTAATTAAACAACGTGGTGAGAGGCAGTTGATTTCCCAAATCAGCCGAGCGCTGGAAACCAATCGTTTTTGTCTTTACTATCAAAAGATTGTCTCTATTACCTCTAAACCATTAGTAGAGCATTATGAGATTTTGGTTAGAATGCTGGACGAAAATGGAAAATTAGTATCTCCAAATGAGTTTATTCCCGCCGCCGAGCGTTACGGCTTGATCACTGAGATCGATTGTTGGGTAATCCAAACTTTTTTCTCTAATTACCATAAACTGCCGGAAAAAGATGTTCTTAGTCAAGGCTTGTATACGATCAATCTTTCTGGGGCTAGCATTAGTAACAATCAGTTTATGAGGTTTTTAATCGAACAATTTTCTCGCTATCAAGTCCCCCCACAAAGCATTGGTTTTGAAATCACGGAAACCGCAGCGATCGCAAACTTTGAGCAAGCCAGATATTTCATGAGCGAACTCAAAAAGATTGGCTGTTGCTTTGCTTTAGATGATTTTGGGAGTGGGTTGAGTTCCTTTGCGTATCTGATAAATTTACCAGTTGATTATCTAAAAATTGATGGTGCTTTTGTCAAGAATATTAGTCATAATTTGATTTCTCAAGCGCTGGTTGAAGGCTTTAATCGTATTGCCCATGCGATGAATCTTGAAACTATAGCTGAGTTTGTCGAAGACGAGACTATCTTAGAAAAATTGCGGGAGATTGGAGTAGATTATGCTCAGGGTTATGGGATCGCCCGCCCCGTGCCTATTAATTTTAATCGCTAGCCCTCGCACTGGGCCAGCGGGCCCATTACCTCACGCCTGCCCCCTGTCAGGAGGCCTCTAAGAGTCGATCGCCCGCTGCTACAAGGCTGGCTCAATTTACTGTGTCACAT
Organism: Microcoleus sp. Pol12B5; assembly: GCF_036701335.1. Lineage (NCBI taxonomy): Bacteria > Bacillati > Cyanobacteriota > Cyanophyceae > Oscillatoriales > Microcoleaceae > Microcoleus > Microcoleus sp. Pol12B5. The sequence continues at coordinate 63,915 of NZ_JAUBQQ010000010.1, forward strand.
TAAGATCGAATGTGCTGTAATTGTAAAGGATTGAGTGTTCTATTGGAAATAAACCGGAAAATTTGCCATGAAAGCAGTTGCGTTCGATCGCTACGGTTCAGCCGAGGAATTGCAGTACCGAGAGTTGGAAAAGCCGATCGCCAAATCCAACGAATTGTTAGTGCGAATTCGGGCTAGCAGCGTCAATCCTGTAGACTGGAAAATCCGGAAAGGACACCTGCAACTATTAACAGGATTTAACTTTCCTCGAATAGTCGGTTCTGACATATCGGGAGTTGTGGTGGAAGTCGGCCGGGAAGTCACCAAATTTCAACCCGGAGATGAAGTTTATACTTTCTTAAATCCCATCAATGGGGGTGCTTGCGCCGAATACGCGGCCGTGCCAGAATCGGATGCAGCAATTAAACCGAAAAACATCACTCATGCAGAAGCAGCAGGAGTACCGATCGCAGGTTTAACTGCTTTGCAATCGCTCAGGGATTTGGGTCAACTTCAAGCAGGAAACAAAGTATTGATTAACGGCGGTTCCAGCGGAGTCGGCACTTTTGCCGTGCAAGTTGCGAAAGCAATGAACGCGGAAGTAACGGGAGTTTGCAGTGCTAAAAATAGAGAATTTGTCAAGAGTTTGGGAGCGAACTTTGTTCTGGATTACGCTGAAATTGACTTTACTCAACAGCCCGAAAAATATGATATAATTTTGGATGCTGTCGGGACAAGAACATTTGCTGAATGCGAAAAAGTGCTGCAACCAGAGGGAGTTTATATCTCGACTTTGCCGAGTTTCGACAACCTCGCACCGATGTTAACGAGCTGGTTTTTATCGGGCAAAAAAGCTAAATTCATTCTAGCCAATGCCAACACCAGCGATTTAGGGGCTTTGCGGGAGTTAATAGAATCCGATAAAGTTGAGCCGATTGTCGATCGCACTTACAGCTTAGCAGAAGTAGCAGCAGCCCACGCTTACAGCGAAACGGGCCGCGCGATCGGCAAAATTGCGATCGTGATTGATGGCTAAAAAAAATTATGGCTAACCAATGGGCTTAAAGTAAAAAGAGCGATCCCCCTTAATCCAGAAACTGATTTCTGCTACCACCTGCACCCAAGACTAATAAACGTAAAACCTAAATAAAATCAACAATACCTATGACTGTGCCCTCAGACTTGGAGACATCCGAACAAGGTTCCGACAACAACCTAGAACAAGTTAGCCGGGAAAATAGCATTGAACCCATCGCCGATGATTTAGTGGATGTCAGTAACTTAGAAGACGAAGAAGTTAGCGAGGGAAATAGCATTGAACCCATCGCCGATGATTTAGTGGATGTCAGTAACTTAGAAGACGAAGCAGTTAGCGAGGAAAATAGCATTGCACCCATCGCCGATGATTTAGAGGCTGTCAGTAACTTAGAAGACGAAGCATTTAGCGAGGAAAATAGTATTGAACCCATCGCCGATGATTTAGAGGCTGTCAGTAACTTAGAAGACGAAGCATTTAGCGAGGAAAATAGCATTGCACCAATCGCCGATGATTTAGAAGCTGTCAGTAACTTAGAAGATAAAAAAGTTAGAGCTAAAAATAGCATTGCATCCATAGCCGATGATTTCGAGGGTGTCAGTAACTTAGAAGACAAAGCAGTTATCCCGGAAAATAACATTGCACTAATCGCCGACAGTTTTCTGGGTTCCCGCAACCTAGAAAATGAATATCTCGATGAACTTCCCGACGAAGTTGAAATGTCTTTGTTCGACCATTTAGAAGAATTGCGACAGCGACTTTTCTACTCGCTAATTGCCGTAGCAGTCGCTGTAATCGGTTGCTTTTTCACAGTTAAACCCATCGTACAATTGCTAGAAGTACCCGCCGGGCCCGTCAAGTTTCTGCAACTAGCTCCCGGCGAGTATTTCTTTGTTTCTATCGAAGTGGCCGGATACAGCGGTTTGCTCCTCGCCAGTCCGTTTATTTTTTACCAGATAGCGCTGTTTGTTCTCCCCGGCTTGACTCGCAAAGAACGCAGGTTGCTGGGGCCGGTGTTTTTCGGTTCGAGTTTCCTATTTTTGGGCGGGTTAGTCTTTGCTTACATCGCTCTGATTCCGGCGGCGCTCAACTTCTTTGTTACCTATGGGGCGGATGTTGTAGAGCAGTTGTGGTCGATCGACAAATACTTTAAATTTGTGCTGCTGTTAATGTTCAGCACTGGCTTAGCTTTTCAAATCCCGATCGTCCAAGTATTGCTCGGCGTTTTGGGCATAGTTTCTTCCAACCAAATGCTCTCCGGCTGGCGGTATGTAGTCTTGGGAGCGGCAGTTTTGGGAGCGGTGTTAACGCCTTCTACTGACCCTTTAACGCAAAGTCTTTTAGGAGGTGCGGTGCTCGGCTTGTATTTTGGCGGGGTTGGTTTAGTGAAGCTTTTAGGACGGTGATTTCTTAATGATGTAAAATCAACACTATCGAGTTATAAATCCTTGAAAAAATGCGAGAACTTTACCCGCCCAGACAACCTTATAACGAAGGAGAACTCAAAGTTTCTGACCTCCATACCATTCATTTTGAAGAATCTGGCAACCCAGAGGGAAAACCTATTGTATTGCTACACGGGGGACCAGGAGGTGGATGTCCGCCTTTTTATCGACAATATTTTGACCCGGAAAAGTGGCGTTTGGTGATGTTTGACCAACGCGGATGCGGTCAAAGTAAACCTCATGCAGAATTGCAAGAAAATACCACTTGGGATTTAGTCAACGATCTTGAGAAACTTCGAGAATATTTAAATATTCATCAATGGGTTGTTTTTGGTGGTAGTTGGGGAAGCACTCTATCTTTAGCTTACAGTCAAACCCATCCCGACCGTTGCAAGGGTTTAATCTTGCGGGGCATTTTTATGTTGAGACAAAAAGAAATTCGCTGGTTTTATCAAGAAGGAGCAAGTTATATTTTCCCGGATGCTTGGGAGGAATATGTTAAACCTATCCCCATAAATGAAAGGGATGATCTGCTAACAGCTTATTACCAACGCTTGACGAGTCCAGACGATCAAATTAGATTAGAAGCGGCTCGTGCTTGGTCAATTTGGGAAGGGAGTACGAGTAGATTATTTCCAGATTTAGATTTAAAGCAAAGGTTTGGGATTGATGCTTTCGCGGAGGCGTTTGCCAGAATTGAGTGCCATTATTTTATCAATAAGGGATTTATAGATCCGGAAGATAAATTGCTTTTAAATATCGATCGCATCCGCAAGATTCCGGCGGTTATCGTTCAGGGAAGATATGATGTTGTTTGTCCGATGATGTCGGCGTGGGAACTTCATCGTGCTTGGCCTGAAGCTGAGTTCATTGTAGTTGCAGATGCCGGACATTCGATGAGCGAACCGGGAATTCGCACCTGTTTAATTGAGGCAACAGATAAGTTCGCAGACTGGTAGTCAATCGATTTTAGATTTTAGATTTTAGATTAAAGAATTGAAGCATTGACCCTACGGATAAATTCGGGGGCAAGTTTCATCGGATACAGGTTTTTTATTTCTGGGTCCTGAGTCTGCTTTCGGAATGAATCCGGGGGCTTGTATCCTGGATGCTTTCGGTCATCCAAATTGCTAATGGTTAATTGCTAATTTTAAATTACTCCTATAAATATTTGGCGCGTGATGGTAATTTATTGCTGAGTATGGGGCGAGCGCTCAATTTTAAGGTTGATAAAAAATATAGAGACACGATCGCCCGCGCCTCTATAATTACTAAAAGTTAAAATTCCACACCAAAGTTTTGTCAAAACTTTGACTACATTCGGAACTGTTCCACTTCTGGAGTGTAGCCGATCGGCAAAATGTAATCCAGATTCTCGTGGGGACGAGCAATTATGTGATACGATAGCAACTTTCCGCCATCGACCTTTTTAACTGATTCAATTCCAGCAGCAACGGCTGCTTGCACTTCAGAAACATCTCCTCGCACTATAATTGTCCAGTAGGCGCGGGTTATTTTCTCATAGCGAACTAAAGTAACACGGGCTGCTTTCACCATTGAGTCCGCAACTTCTACTGCAGCGGGAAATCCTAAGACTTCAACCATTCCCAGTGCAACACCCATTACAACATTCTCCTAAATTTCACAAGATATCTGACACTCATTGTATGTGAAATTGTTGACAGAAATTGCTTCGGATGATTTTGGTAAGCTAGAAGTCCGATCGCCCAAAATTTTAAAAGCCCCTAAAAAGCCCCAGAAACTGTTGCGGCATTTAAATCCCACAGTTGGGGGCGCGCAGCAAAGCCCGCCACACAAGACTTTGAATCCAAACAACTGTGCAAATTAGATGCGCCACAGCTTAGTTTCTCACCAGCAGGAAGTCGTATGACAAGCTCGCCGATCGATTTTCGGGACTTTGGGCTCAACTAATCCAGCCGCGGCGCGACACAAAACTTGAGGGAACTCCCCCAGATCCCGGCTGTGGAGTCAATCTAAAATCTAAAATCTAAAATCTAAAATCGACTGAGTGATTCAAAACTCGTCTAGCAACCACTCGGAGGCTCTTTCACCCAAATCTAGAGGAACGCTGACAGCTTTGCCCAAACGCGGGCGATCGCGAGTAGTTACGATGTATTCTCTCACCTGTTCAGTGCTTCCCCAGCCGTTGAGGTAATTGGCCACCGCATCCAAATGCTCGAAATAATCAGCCTCCGTCATCGGAAAAGATGCCTGTTCTAGATATTTCCACATAACTTGTACAAAAATCTTGCCCCGCGTTCGCCGCAATCTGATATCGTAAGACTTTCCCCATTTTTCTAGCAGTAGCTGGTGTAAATCCTGGCCCGTCATGGTTGCTCCTGAGTTAATCCATTAAACAATAAAAGACAAAGTTCAAAAAATGTAATAATACTCTAATAAAGGCTGGAAGGCGCATTCTTAAAAGGAATTTTCGCGGCCTAAAATTTGTGCGAGCAGATTAACGGCAATTATCCTCCTTCCTCTGCACGTACAAGTTCGCTAACAGCTAACAAACAAACGTAACTTAAAACCGTAAAGGCAGGTCATGGCTCAATCTTCTGCTGGAAATCCCGATGTTCCCGATATGGGGCGTCGCCAATTTATGAATTTGCTGACGTTCGGTACAGTCACAGGTGTGGCACTGGGCGCACTCTATCCCGTTGTCCAATATTTTGTTCCTCCGTCGAGTGGGGCAGTTGGGGGCGGAGTGACAGCTAAAGATGCTTTGGGTAACGACATCATCGTTAGCGAATATTTGGCTTCGCACCCTGCGGGCGATCGCAGCTTAGCCCAAGGTCTCAAAGGCGACCCCACCTATGTTGTGGTCAAAGAAGACCAATCTATAGCCGACTACGGTATCAATGCAGTCTGCACTCACTTGGGTTGCGTCGTGCCTTGGAATGTTAGCGAAAACAAGTTTATCTGTCCTTGCCACGGTTCTCAATACAATAATGAGGGCAAAGTGGTGCGCGGCCCCGCGCCTTTGTCTCTGGCCCTGGCCCACGCCACTGTCGCAGATGACAAGATCGCTTTTACAACTTGGACAGAAACAGATTTCCGCACCGGCGAAGCACCTTGGTGGTCTTAAACTATTTTGGATTTTAGATTTGAGATTTTAGATATGGGGTGAATGGTGAAAACCACAGATAATTGCATCCCTAAAGCAGTCTAATAATCCAAAGTCCAAAATCCAAAATCCAAAATCCAAAATCCAAAATCCAAAATTGTCTGACCTTTGAGATTGAATACTCTAATGCCACAAACTAATTTATCTGCGATATTTCGCCGCAGTGCCAGGACGATCGCGAAAACAGCCTTAATTGCGATCGTAGCCGCAGGGTTTTTCCTTACCAGCGACATCGCACTTCCCCAAGCAGCATTTGCTTACCCTTTCTGGGCTCAGCAAACAGCACCCGCTACTCCCCGCGAAGCAACAGGCCGCATTGTTTGCGCTAACTGTCACCTCGGTGCAAAAGTGACTGAAGTTGAAGTGCCGCAATCGGTTTTGCCTGACACAGTGTTTGAAGCTATTGTCAAGATTCCCTACGATACTAGCGTGCAACAAGTTGTCGGCGACGGCAGCAAAGGTGGCTTGAATGTCGGCGCAGTTGTGATGTTGCCCGAAGGTTTCAAGATTGCTCCCGCTGACAGAATTCCCGAAGAAATGAAGGAAAAAGTCGGCGATCTTTACTTCCAACCTTACAGCGAAACCCAAGAAAATATTCTTTTAGTGGGCCCGGTGCCGGGAGAACAGTACAAAGAATTGGTATTCCCAGTTTTGTCGCCGAATCCAGAAACTGACAAGTCGGTTCACTACGGCAAATACCAAATTTATGTTGGCGGCAACCGCGGTCGCGGTCAGGTTTATCCTACTGGCGAAAAGAGCAATAATACTGTTTACAATGCTTCGGTAGCTGGCAGCATTTCTAAGATTGCTCAACCGGAAGCTGGCGGTTATGAAGTGACAATTCAACCTGCTGAAGGTGCAGCCGTTGTTGATACGATTCCCGCAGGCCCAGAACTGATTGTTACTGAAGGACAAACAGTTGCAGCAGGTGAACTTTTGACGAACAATCCTAATGTGGGTGGCTTCGGTCAAAAAGACGTGGAGATTGTGCTGCAAAGTGCAGGTCGAGTTAAAGGATTGATGGCTTTCGTGGCTATAACCATGCTGGCTCAAATCATGCTGGTTCTCAAGAAGAAACAGGTCGAAAAAGTTCAAGCTGCTGAAATGAATTTCTAAACGCGGCTGTAATTAGTTGGGTAAGGTACTATGTGTGCACCCAACTATTAGGTAAGTAGGGCGGGTATTCCCCGCCTTATTCTTTGATAAATAACAAGTAAAATAATGTTAATTGATGAGAAGATAGTTGAAGTAGGCCCGCTGCAATGGTTTTATCGGGAAACAAATCCGGTTAACGAAACTGGTAAACCGCCCGTACTGCTGCTGCACGGTTTGCCGTCTCAGAGTTTTACCTGGACTGTAATGATGCCGGATTTGGCTGCACAGGGATTTAGATCGATCGCCCCAGATTGGGTGGGCTACGGGCGATCGACAAAACCAGACAAGCGCGACTTTGCCTACACTCCCGATGCTTTTGTTGACGCCCTTGCTGGCTTTATTCAAGCTATAGAATTAGACCGATTTTACCTCGTTGTCCAAGGATTTTTAGCTTCAGCCGGCATTCAATACGCTTTACGCAATCCCGATAAAATTGAGCGTCTAGCCATCATAAATACACCAGTTTCAGCAGATATAAAATTGCCTTGGAAAATGCAGCAGTTGGGGCTGCCTTTTATTGGCGACATGATGACGCAAGACCCGCTTTTGGTTGACAGAACTCTCGAAGGTGGCAGCCGCCAGACAATATCAGACAAGGATTTAGATGTTTACCGCCGCCCGTTTTTGAAGAGTTCGGATGCAGGTCGATCGCTGATGAATACAGTTCGCAATATTCAATTGCCGCAGTCAATGGCAGAAATTGAATCCGGCTTGAAAGGATGGACTCGACCAACTTTATTTGTCTGGGGTTTGACAGATCCTTGGCTGAGTGTTGAACCAGTTCAAAAGCTAGTGGGTTCCCTGCAAAATGCAGAGTTAGTCACACTGGAACAAGCGGGGCATTATCCTCAAGAACATTGGTCAGAAAAAGTTGGCGATGCTGTGATAAGTTTTCTGCGCCGCCAGGAGGTAAAATAATACTTTGTACATAACTCTCGGTGCTAGGTCAGTGAACCAGCTCCTCGCCGAGCTGCATTTCCAGCCTTTTCCTGAGATCGAGAAATCTAAAATCTAAAATCTAAAATCGATATGACTCGTCCCCGTTCAATTTTTGCCTTGATGATGGCGTTTTTGATGGCATTTCTGGTTAGTTGCAGCAGTGTGGAAGCAAAAGTTCCAACGACTTACACAGCAGCCCAGACCCAGCAAATTCAGCGCTATGTTCCTACTCTGACAGAGTTCCGATCGCGCATGGATAAACTGGGAACCCTAATTCAAAAACGGAATTGGATTGATACCAGAACTTACATTCACGGGCCTCTAGGCGACTTGCGGAATGTAATGAAAACCGTCTCTGCGAGTTTGTTGCCTAGTTCTCAACAACAAGCTGTTGATTTAACTAAGAGTTTGTTTACCAATTTGGTTAACATTGATCTGGCTGCTAAAGAGCTTGACTATGCAAAAGTCACGGCAAGCTATCAAAAAGCTGTCAATGATTTTGATACTTTCTTGCAGCTAATTCCTAAAGCTTAATTAGCCTTAGCTCACATCTGGCATCGAGAACAGGCAAGATGCCTGTTCCACAAAGAAAGAATCAGTTTTCTTGTAGGGCGTATCATTGTCAAAAACAGGCAAGATGCCTGTTCCACAAAGAAAGAATTAGTTTTTTTGTGGGGCGGGCATCTTGCCCGTCCAGAAAAGGTTTATATGGACAAAACCTAGGAAACTGTTAATCTAAAATCTAAAATCTAAAATCTATAATCTAAAATTGAATGGTTCGCGTTGCAATTATTGGTTGCGGTATTATTGGGGCTTCGATCGCCTTTGAACTAAGTCAATTTCCCGAACTGCAAGTTACTGTGTTCGACAAACAGCCGCCGGCACAAGCTTCTACTGGCGCTGCACTCGGTGTTTTGATGGGAGTTATCAGCCACAAAACTAAGGGTAGAAATTGGCAGTTGAGAGAAACCAGCCTTCAGCGCTACGAAACTTTGATTCCAGAATTGGAAGCAGTTACGGGGCGAAAAATTCCTTTTAACAAACAGGGAATTTTAATGCTGTGTTCGGAGGGAGAGGATTTAAGTAAGTGGGAAAAGTTGATAGCCACTCGCGACTCTCAAGGTTGGCAATTGGAACTTTGGGATGTGGAACGAGTGCGATCTCGCTGCCCTCATCTTGCTATAAACGATCGCATTATTGCTGCGATTTATTCGCCTCAAGACCGGCAAGTCGATCCGACGGCGCTAACTTTGGCTTTGGTTGATGCTGCTAAACTCAAAGGAGTTAATTTTGAGTTTGGAGTGGAAGTTCAAGGCATTACTGAGTGGGATTCTCAGGTGTCTGAGATTCAACTCCCATCTTCCATTGCTGTCAATAAGTCTTGTGGAACAGGCATCTTGCCTGTTATTGAAAATTTCGATCGACTAATTGTGGCGGCTGGTTTGGGTTCTGCTGCTGTGACTGCATCGTTAAATCAGTTTGTTGACATTCGCCCGGTGTTGGGACAAGCGCTGCATTTGCGATCGGCCAAGCCTTTAGGAAACCCAGATTTTAGGCCAGTAATTACTTGCGATGACGTTCACATTGTGCCTGTGGGAAATCAGGAATTTTGGGTGGGGGCGACGGTGGAGTTTTCAGAAAATGGCGGGGAAATTCCGGCGAATGCTGATATGTTGGCGCAAGTGATGGCGAGGGCGAGATCACTTTGTCCGGCCTTAGCAGAAGCTGAAATTATCAGGAAATGGTCGGGATTGCGCCCGCGGCCGGAAGGGCGGCCGGCCCCAATTATCGAGACGCTTCCCGGTAACGATCGCGTTTTGATCGCCAGCGGCCACTATCGCAACGGTGTTCTGCTGGCCCCTGCAACAGCGCGATCGATTCGAGAAATGATTTTGCAATAATTAACAAATGTTAATACAATCAAGACAGCCATTCATATCTTACATCTAAATATGTCCGACAAACCTTTAGGTAAACCGCGCTCTTTGTGGCGAGTAATTTTGCTGTCTGGAGTCAGCTTGCTGCTATATTACGGCTGGTACAAATGGATTATTCAAGAAGAATTGCGTCGCTATAACGGCAGCGGTTGGTCGGGAACTCTTTGCTTGCTTCCCTTTGTTTTAGGAGTAGCCGTCCCCCAAGCTTTGCGGATATTCGATCCTGACGTTCCCGGATGGTTTGGTTGGCTTTCCCTCCTCGGTATTGCTTGGATTTACATCGTGCAGTTCAAACTTTACAACACAGTTAATGAATTGTACCGCCAAGAAGGAATCAAAGAACCGCTAACAGTTTGGTGGATTTTTGTACCAGGTTTAAATTTAGTTGTCGGCTTGCGGCAAATTCACTTTTTGAGCCAGTTTTGGGCGAGAAAACAGGGAATTGAAGTTAAGGATAACTTAGCCGAAAGCATTCCTTTCCTCTCAGCTAACGCTTAACGGGAAACTTTTTACACCGATATCATAAGTTTGTAGGGTGCGTCAGTAATCATAGCTCCATTTTTAAATAATTTAGCTGACAGACGCACCCTACAAGTTTATACTAAGACCAAAAAGTGGTTTGATGCGTGAATTATGGCGGTAGGATGTGCCTCGGCGCACATTAGATAATTAGGTTTTGCATTCTGGACATAATCACCAGAACCGATTCGGCAAATCCGCCAAAATGAGTTTGAGTTCCGGTTCGTTAACCCGCTTAATTGCTTTAGGAATACTTACCCACTGCCGCTTTCTCTTGCTAGCTTCGGGCCAAATTTCCAGAACTGCTTGCACTTCCAGTAGAAATACTCCTACCAGCCAAGTACAGCCGGACTTTTGATACTCGTAAGTTCCTAGCAAATCCGGGAACACTTTACCCAACAAACCTGCTTCTTCCCAAGCTTCCTTGGCGGCCGAATCTTGGGGAGTCATGTCAGGTTCAATTAATCCTTTGGGAATCACCCAGCGCTTGCTAGCCGAAGAAGTAATGAGCATTACTTCAATTTGTCCGTCTTGAATACGATAGGGAATTACCCCAGATTGCTCTATCAATACAGCGGTTCTTATACTCATGATTGGTGCAATATTTCTGGGTGAAAAAGCTACTGCAACTTCATCAACAGTTGACAACTCAAAAATAAAAATTGCATCCACATTCTAGATAATTTCCCAGTTGAGACAACAAAGTGGAGAATAAAGATATTTGGTTTTTCCCCTCTGTGGAAAATAGGAAATTCCCATGCACTCCCACTGAACAATTATATTATTATAATAACTGCGCGAAATCCTCTACCGACAAGCAGATAAAAGCCGATCGCCAATATCTGCCTTTATCTGCGCCGGTATGGGGTTTTACACCTAATCTTTCTTCGCCTTAGCCTCCAAATTTTCCATCCGACTCCTCAAATCTTGATTATCCTTTTTCACCTGGTCTAATTCCTCCCGCAACTGCTTTACCGCTGCATCAGAACCAGAATTTTTCTGCACTCTTTGCACAGCTTCATCAGCCATGCGGCGGACGCGGCCATCGGGGGTTTGGTCAGCTAAAGAACGCAAAATGCGAATTGCTTTGCGAGTTTGCATTTGTCCTAATCCCGCTACTACAGAGACTTGAGTCAAGAAAAACGTCTCTTTAGATAATTCTGCCAATCGCTGCAAAATCCGTTCTAAATTGACCTTCGTTTGACCACTCGAAATTGTGCCCAAAGCTCGAATTGCAGCCAAGCGCAAAGCTTGCGGAGTGCCGACGGCTGTGTATTTCAATATTAAATTCAGCGCATCTTCCGAAGTTTTCATCTGCGCCAAACCGGCGATCGCACCCGATCGCACTACCTCATTCCACCCCTGACGCTCTTTCAGCACCAATTTTAACTCTTTCAGTACCTGTTCGTCGCTCGGTTTTTCGTCGGGGTTAGCCCCTGCAATGGATCCCATAGCAGTCGCTGCTGCTGCTTCTACATAATAGCTGTCGTCGCCTTTTTCGACGATCGATCTCAGCGCTTTATAACTTTCGTGAGTTTGGATTTTACCCAGCGCATTCACCACAGCGCGACGAACACGAGCATCTTTATCTTTTAAACCACTTACTAAACCTTCAAAAACTTGGTCGAGTTTAATTTCAACTAACTGACCGGCAACTTCTGCCCGTACTGCCCAGAACGGCTCTTTCTTGAGAACTTCTGACAGCGTTTTCACAGCTTCCAGCCCTCCCTTCTTCGCCAAAGCTTGGGCCGCGTAAATCCGGGAAACCGGGTCTGGATCGAACTGCAACTGAGCTTTTAGTTCCGCAACTCCATACTCTAACACAACTGTTTTTAAGTATTTATTGCCGACATCAAAACTGATAAATGCAGGCTTCTCTTCGAGAGGGAAATAGAAGCTTTGCTCGCGCTCATGCACTCGGACTGTGAAAGTTTTTAGGTTCTGGCTTGAACGTGCCCAACTGTCATCATCTGCTTCTTTTTCTGGCTTGTAACCGAAGCCGATCGGAATTTTTAGGTCAAAGACATCTTTGCTGTTGCCGTTGCCATTTTTGCTATCTTTTACCTGAGTTTGAGTGACAGTAACTTTTGCTAATTTGCTGTCACCATCCCAGGAATAACCAACCTTATAATCTGGATGACCGCCGCGATAAACGTACTGGTCAAACAAAAACATGAGATTGCGACCCGTAGCCTTTTCTATCGCCCTGAGCAAATCGATGGTTTCTACAGTTTTGTGAGCGTTATCACGCACAAAAGTGTGAATTGCTTTGTCAAATAATTCGTCGCCCAACTCGGCGCGAATCATGTGATAGACGCAAGCACCTTTTTCGTACAAATGGCGATCGTACAATTCAATGGCTTCGCGGTAAACGTGAGTAACGATCGGGCGCCGATAGCGAGAACTATCTTCTGCTAAATAATTGCGGGCTTCATTTAACATATAGTAAGCCGCGTCTTCTTTGCCATATTCTTTATCAGTCCACAGCACCTCGGAATAAGAAGCCATGCCTTCTTTCAGCCAAGCATGAGACCAATGTTTAATTACTACTAAATCCCCGAACCACTGGTGAGCCAATTCGTGGGCGACCAAGCTTTCAGTACCTCGATTGTCGAGGCTGGCGCGTTCGTCTAGCAAGCACCTATCTGTCAGCAAAGTTGTTGAAGTATTTTCCATACCGCCGAAGATGAAATCATCGACGCAGACTTGAGCGTATTTAGGAAAAGGGTAAGGATAGCCAAATGCTTTAGAGAAGAATTCTATCATTTGAGGCGTTTTGCCCATGCTGCGCTTAGCGTCTGCTTCGCGGCTTCTTTCCACGTAATAATTAACTGGTTTGCCGTTCCATTCGTCTTTGATTTCGGCAAAATCTCCGACTGCTAAGGTCATTAAGTAGGTCGGGTGTACCTGGGTTTGGGACCAGTGATAAATTTTATCGTCGCCTTCGTTTTTTGTACTAATTAATTCGCCGTTGGAAATAGCAAAGAGTTGTCTCGGAACTTGCACTCGAATTTCCGAAGTTGCCAACTGTCCGGGATAGTCGAAACAGGGAAACCAGAAGCGGGAATCTTCGTCTTCGCCTTGAGTCCAAACTTGTGTTGGTTTGTCTGGATAGTGTTTGTCCGGGCCGACGAAATAGAGGCCGCGCTGGGGTTTTTCGACCGAGTATTCGATCGCAATTGTAATTGGTTGGTAAGCTTCTGTTGGTTCGTGTAGTTGAATTTGCAAGACTTCGCCATCGCTGTCGAAATTTTGCTCAATTTCGCCGACTTTTACTGATTTGATATTCAGATTGACAGCATCTAAGGTTAATTTGTCAATACCGCTACGGACTGGATTGATGCGGATGCTGCAAGTGCCACGAAAGCTTTGTTTGGGAATATTCAGCACTAAGTCGAGGAAAATGTGCTCTACTTGACCAGGGCGATCGGGGTTGTAGTGGGGCCTGGCACCGGGCATCTCGAAGGATTTGTGACCGTTTTCAGAATCAAAGTAAGTGTGTGACATTGTGATGGCAAAGTTGTGAGTCGATCGGCGATCGCTGGCAGCGCAGATCCGGCTGAACTGCCAGCTTATTATAGAGTAGCGCGTCCTAGCTGCTGTTGTCGCTAACTTGTTAAAAACTGGGTCGAGCGTTGACGGGATAGAAAATATGATTTTTTCGCTACAATATCAGCAAGGTTAATGTCTGCAATCATCATCCTGCAATTGAAATTGAGAGGGAAATCTGTATGACAGCTACACTATCAGTTCCCAGTTCGATCGAATCTTGGCTTGGCGACGAAGCCGAAGACTTGCTCACCCATCAAGCAAAAGTTTCTAAAGATTTGTTGCACCTGCCGGGTCCGGATTGGGTCGATCGCATTTTTGCTCAAACCGATCGATCTCCCCAAGTTTTGCGATCGCTTCAGCAACTCTATTCTAGCGGACGCTTGGCAAATACCGGCTATTTATCCATCCTGCCCGTAGACCAAGGAATCGAACACTCGGCGGCCGCTTCTTTTGCACCGAATCCCATATATTTTGACAGCGAAAATATCATTAAATTAGCAATTTCTGCTGGCTGCAATGCTGTCGCGACAACGCTGGGAGTTTTGGGAAGCGTATCTCGCAAATACGCGCATAAAATCCCTTTTATTGTTAAGCTCAATCACAACGAGTTGCTAACTTATCCCAATCAATTCGACCAAATAATGTTTGCTTCTGTCGAGCAAGCTTGGAATTTGGGAGCGGTTGCAGTGGGAGCAACAATTTATTTTGGTTCTCCGGAATCGACGCGACAAATCCAAGAAGTCAGTCAGGCTTTTGCCCACGCTCACGAATACGGAATGGCGACAATTTTGTGGTGCTATCTTCGCAACGATATTTTTAAACAAGACAAAGATTATCATGTTGCAGCCGATTTAACCGGGCAAGCAAATCACTTGGGAGTGACAATTCAAGCTGACATTATCAAGCAGAAATTGCCCGAATGCAACAACGGCTATGGAGCAGTTGCTAAAGCAAGCGGTCACAGTTACGGCAAAACCGACAAGCGCGTTTATTCGGATTTGACAACGGATCACCCGATCGATCTAACTCGTTATCAAGTGCTCAACTGTTATGCGGGAAGGATGGGTTTAATTAACTCCGGCGGTGCTTCCGGGAAAAGCGATTTTGCAGAAGCAATTCGCACGGCGGTAATCAATAAGCGCGCTGGCGGCTGCGGCTTAATTTCCGGTCGCAAAACTTTTCAGCGTCCCTTTGAAGAAGGCGTAAAATTGTTCCACGCCATCCAAGACGTTTATTTGTCGCCCGAAATCTCGATCGCCTAAAAATTCACAGTACAGAGAGGTGCGTCAATATTACAACCTAAACGTAGGTGTACACGACCCACAAATCGTCGTAAAAGTAGGGTGCACATTGTGCACCTTACGCGATTTAGATTCCTTAATCTAAGTTGCAACTTAGCTGTAGTATTAATACTAGCTGAACATATATACAGACACAGTATATAAATTTAAAAATGCCCCACAGCCTTGTTTTAAACCTGCGGCCAGTTGCACCAATTCCCTCCCAGTTTTTAACGGGGCGGCATCTCCACGCTTTGTTTTTGAACCTTGTGAGTGCTGTAGACAGCGATTTGAGCGCGTACCTGCACGACCAATCTCATGAAAAAGCTTTCACTTTAAGCCCTTTTCAAGTAAGCAGAAAAGAGGCTTACAAAAGCAGCACGCCCCAGCCACAAAAGAGAGTTTTGCCTCCGGCTTCCCGCACAATATCTCCGGCTGTACAGTGGGAACACAAGCAAGCTATTCAGGAAAATATGCCGATTTGGTGGCGGATTTCTCTGCTGGATGACGGTTTGTTCGATCGCCTAACTCAACTTTGGCAGCAACTGAATTTTGATCGCCCTTGGCATCTGGGGCCGACAAATATATACATTACTAATATTTTGAGGGAACCGCAATCCAACCAGCCTTGGGTCAACTTTTGTACTTACGCCGAATTGTTCGAGAGAGCTTCGGAAACTGAGCGCCAAATAGCTTTTAGTTTTTGCACTCCTACTAATTTTCGGCAAGGTGTCTACGATAGTGCTATGCCCACTCGTGAGAGTATTTTTGGCAGTTTAGCTAATCGCTGGAACAACTACAGCCGGATTGCGATCGAACCTACTTTCACAGAAGCTATTTTTCCCAGTTTCTTCGATATCAGAACAGAAGTTAGTACGGATTCTCGCAGTAAATTTATTGGCTGCGTCGGGGATATTAGTTACCGAATTATGGGAGATATAGCTCCTGCTACTATCAAGCAAATTAACACTTTAGCAGATTTTGCGCTTTACAGCGGAGTCGGGCGAAAAACGCCCATGGGTATGGGAATGACGCGCAGGTTGCAGGTTTTTTAATTATTCACTTTTGGGCTGAATTTCACTGACAATTTCATAAACATTTGTGTCTGGTATTTTCGCAAACAAAGGCGCCATCTGCTTCAATATTTCCTGATAAGCTTCGCTTTGATTGGCTGCCATATCTTCTACGGTTTCCCAAAAAATGATGGCAATACCTTTGTCTGTATTGGGCAATTGCAGCAGGTATGCTCCCTTAAAACCTGTGGCATAAGTTGCAACGGCTTTTTCAAAAAGTTGTTCTGCAGCTTCAAATTTTCCTGGTTTAAATTCGCCAATGGCAACGTAGGCAAACTGATGTCTGAGAAAGTCGAGAAATTCTGACATATCCTTTTCCTCACTTAATAGCGATACACTAAGTTAGATTTTACCCGATCGCCCGAAATTTGTGAACTGCACAGGTTGGAGTTTCCTGCTTAGCTCATCGGCGGATTTATTAATTACACGTAACTGCGATCGCCACTCAAATAGAAACTTTTTGAGTCAGGTGGCTAAAATCTTGATTAAATAAACTATTGAATCGCGGATTTTAGACGTTCACAATCCTAGGTACGCCGGAGCGACTTCTAGCGCTAGTACACAGGGTAAAGCTGCTGATAACTCAAGTGTTGTGGTTAGCTGCGAGCATACACAAAGCCGTAAAAAGTTGCCAGTCAAAAGCGGTTTTTTGCAATAACCCTATTGAATTATTTAAAACTAATTTGTAACAATGATAACAGAGACATACAAACAAAGTAAAGAGCCTGTTCAAACAAATGAAAAAAATATTAGTAATTGAAGACGATAACTTAATCCGAGAAACCGTATTAGAACTTCTGGAATCGCGCGGTTTTGAAGCTGTCGGCGCCGAAAACGGACAAGTTGGTATCCAGTTAGCTGCCCAAATTCCCGATTTAATTTTGTCAGATGTCATGATGCCGGAACTCGACGGTTTTGAAGTATTCGCAGCCGTGCGATCGCACCCTGCAACCGCCAGCATTCCGTTTATTTTTATGACAGCCTCCGAAATGGAACAAGCCCTGGAACTTAAAGCAGACGGCTATCTCAAAAAACCTTGCAGTGTCGCAGCAATGCTCGGGGCGATCGCAACTCAACTAGAAAAACCAACAGTTACCAACCCACAACATCAAAAAGTACAGGGCAATTCTGCGCCATCAAATCTTAGCTTGCGCGCCCGGAATCAAAAATCTCGGTTTGAGATTGTCTCCGTTTGCTGGCAATGACACTCACAGTAACGTTATTGATAAATAAGTTGAGGAAAATTCAAATTGGTTCCCCCCAGGGGTGGCTTAGACTGGGTATGTTGAATTTGGTTAAATATTTATGAACGCACAACCCAAAGGCCGCCTAGTTTGGAATCACTCTACTCACCTTCCCGGTTTGATACCAATTTTAGAGCGCCTCACCCTCAAAATGGGCATTCAAACCGTTACTCCAGGCGTCATCAACAAAGTTAAAGGACACATCCCCCGCATGACATTAAGAGTGTCAGTACCCATCCGCGGGGGATTTAAAATCATTGCCAGACAGGGCAAAACCGTACAAGAAGTCTTTATATTAACCACTCTAAGTCAAGGGGACTTGGAAGAGACGATCGCCCTAACCCTAGCCAAGTGACAATCTTTGTTTGGCAAGCAAAGCCCGGGCTCTAACTGAAGCAGTTTCGTCGCGATCGACAATTTCGTCAAACCTGGCGGAAACGTCCGCTAACCAATCCGGTTTAACAGCCACACCACCCGCCAAAGCTTGCAAACCCCCCGCTGCTGCGTAGCGAACCACCCATTCTGGATCTCGGGACGCTTGCAGTAGCGTTTTCACAGTGCGAAGTTGAGCCTCTAAAACTTGTTCTGCTGGCATAAGTTCCCAGCAAATCGTCCCCAAACCCCTAGCCGCCGCCCGCCGGACACTCAAAGCAAAGTCATTCGCCGCCGCATCGAGCAAAATCTCCAAACCCCTGGGATCGCCAATTGCCGCCAAAGCCCGAACAGCCCAAGCTCTTGCCCCGTAATTGTAGCCGTCAAGCTGTTCCAGCAGCGGTAGCACCGCAGGTTCTCCGAGTTGAATCAGCCCATCAACGGCGGCAACAGCGGCGCCTGGGTTGTTGTAACCGAGCACTGTAATTAAGGTAGGAATTGCTTGTTTTGAGGGAGTCGCGGCCAGTGCTTTGACCGCCTTTAACAAGCCCTCGGAAGAATCTGCTTTTTCGACAGCCTGAATTAGTTCTAATTCCATTTACTTATAAACTGTACCGTGACTATTGTAATTGTAGGTTGGGTCGATCGCGCGATCGAACTTTTTGCAGTGTGGCTGAGGCGCGGAGATTAACTTAAAAAGCTTACCCTACTCAAAATAGGACTGTCTTGGTTAAAGAGTCGAATCCGCCAAAAACTCGACTCCATACCCGCCCTAGGAATTCTTGCGCTGTGCATCCTCACCCTCTTGGCGCTTCCTATAAGCCTTAGCCCAAGCATAGCGCTGCGGATTTTTTTTCAGCAGATATTCCACAACTTCCCGACGCTTCTCATCCTTAGCATTTTTGACAACCTGCTTGAGTTCGGAATCTATATCTTCTGATTCAGCACCGCGTTTAATTGCCTCGTTAAACCAACGTTCACCCTCTGAAAATTGACCCCGCTCAAAACAAATAGCTCCCATCAAAGTGTAAGGGTGATGACTCTGAGGCTGATACTCAATAGCTTTGAGCGCACACTTTTCAGCATCACCTAATTTATCAATATCTCGGAAAGCACCGCCCCTCGTTGTTAGCAAAGCTGACTTGAGCTTATTTTCTTTGATTTGGTCGAAGTCCAGATTTTCTGTCACTTTCAATGCACTTTCCGGTTCATCTGCCTTGCGCCAATGACTGCTGGCGTTTGGCAAGTTCCATTTATTTCCAGTGCGCTCATATTCCTGCTGGTAGAAAAGCGCTTCAAGCCTGTGGTAGGCCATAGCAATCTTTCCATGACTAGCTAAAAGTTTCTGTTGTATTAACTGAACAACTAACACAGGATCTAGACGCTCTTCTTTCTCCAATTTTACCATGATTGCGTAAAACGGATCGAAAGGGAAATCACGATCTATAATCCGATACTTGACCTTCAGAGCAGCAAATTCCTTTTCTTGGGCAAAAGTAATTACATCCTCACGTCCATTCTGTTTCAGCCAATCAATATCAGCCTCACTTAAATGCTCTCCCAATTGGATTCTTATTTTCAGATCAACAACATAGTTTTCAATAGCAAAGGTAATTACATCATCACGTCCATTCTGTTTTACCCAATCAAAATCAGCCTCACTCAACGGCTCTCCAGATTGAATTTGGGACTTGAGACTAGCAGCAAATTTGTCAAGCGCAACAGTAATTGTCTCCGTCAGTTTACGCTTTTTCAGAAAGTTAATATCCTGCTCACCTAGAGGATGGTCTAAATCAATTTTCTTGAGAACTTTATAAAGATGGCTAGAGGGTGATGAATCCTCAGATTGATTAGCTTTATACTTAACTTTCAGTTCAGCAAAGTGCCGTGTCTGTTCAATCTCCAAAACAATGTTAAGCGTTTCGCTAAGTTGATGCTCTTCCAGCCATTTAAGTTCTGACTCGCTCAACTGCTTATCTGCCTCAAGATTTTTCAGGATGGGATACAACGGACTAGAGACAGATGTTTCTGGGTATTCACTAGCTTTGTACTTATCCTTGAGTTGGGCAAATTCAGCTTCCCGTACAGCTTTTTGTTGCCAAAAAATTTCTAGAGTATCAACCAGTTGGTTATTGAACAGCCAGTTAGCCTCTACATCACTTAATATTGCTCGTGCATCCAGTTGCTTGAGAATCTGATACAAGGGGCTATCAAGCGAACAATTTGGATATTCAGTTGCTCGGTACTGAGCCTTTAGCAAAGCAAATCGCGCCATCTCTTGAACGATAGCAACTGTTTGAGTAAGCCCCTGTTCTTTCAGATATTTAACTTCTAAGTCAGTTAGGTGATTTTCTGATTCAAGTTTCCAAAGGATAGGATACAAATGACTGGATATGAGTAGCCCTCTGGTTGCTTTAAACTTAGACTTGAGTTGAGAAAATTTAGCATCTAGTTTTCTTCGTTCTTCAGCTTTACGTTGTGGCTCTTGCTCGATAGCTTTTTTTGTTTCCAAAAGCTCATGCTCTTGTAACCACTTCCACTCAAATTTACTAATTTCAATTTCTAAATCAGCTTTTCGCAGAATGAGATACAGAAGACTAGAGGGAGATGAATCTTCATATTTTGTTGCTTTATACTTGGACTTAAGCGTGGCAAAATGTTGCACCTGGACTTCTAAAGGATCGTTGCTCATGGTGAATCCCCCGATTTATACTTCTAGCTGCTACACAACCATCTCGCAGCATTCCGCGATCGCCCGCAGTCAAAACCCAAACTTTTTTAACTGAAAACTCATCCAGATGGTAATATTATTTTAACAGGTTCGTTTTCGCCAACTACAGCTACAAACCTCAGTATTTTCACTAAAATTTATAAAAATTAGTACCTAAAGCCCCCTCCCTCATTCCATCAAATAATCGGTAATAGATTCATCCGGATCAAACCGATAAAATAGTTCTCAACTCCATGAAATACAGATATGCGGTAGGGAAACAGCACGGCGCTGTCTCCTGAAATGTGCTGTCTCCTGAATTTACGGCAGACAATTGAGAATCGCTACAGCTATCCTATTTCAGTTGTGAACTAATTTTTGTTAAAGTAAACTATCCATTAAATCCATAACGCCGATAGCATCATCTGATAAAGATAGTGATTCTTGTTGATTGAGGTGATGCTCCAAAACTCCTTTGAGCGCAATCAATTTCAGGCTATTTTCTGCTAAAGTTTCAGAAATAGCTTGCGCTCCCGGCAAATAGCCGATCGCCCCCAAGTCCATCAAAGCCGATCGCCTCAACTGCAAATTATCCCCATTCAAAGCACTTACCAACCGCTCTCCATAAACCCGCTCACCAGTTAACTGATACATTGCCCGCGCCGCAGCATACTGCACCCGCTCGACAGAATGTTCTAAAAAAGGTGAAATTAGCGGTATTGCTTCTGTCGCTTTTAGCGTTCCCAAAGCTTCAATTACCGAGTCGTAAGGTTGAACGAGGTGCGATTTTCCTGACACTCGCACAGCCACAGCTACGCCCCCATTTAATAGCTTCATTAGCGGCCCAATAGAATCGATCTCGCCCAGCATTTCTAGAGCTTGAGCAGCCGCTTCTCGCACGTAATAATCAGCGCATTCCAAACAGCGAATCAGGGCCGGTAAGGCTTGTTTGTCGCCCAATTTACCCAGAGCTCGCGCCGCATTTCGTAATAGGGAATAGTCGCCGATTTTTGTTTGTTCTGATTCTTCTTGCAATGCGGCAATTAAAGCTGCAATAGCTGCCGGTTCCTTGACTCGAAATCTGCCCACCCACCAAGCAGCATAATACCGGAGACTGTAATCTTGGGAGTGCAAATTTGCGATCGCCTGTTCAACAGTTAAAGACTCGCCCTCAGCTACACCCGCCGGCGGTGAGTCGGATTCGTAATAATTCATAGTCATTATTTATTAGTTATTAGTTATTAGTTATTCGGCGATTGAAATGGCTGCTACACAGAAAAAACCTGCAAGGGTTCGGGAAACTGGCCGATTAAAATCCCTACTAAACAGACAAAACCCGCCTGGGCGGGTTACATTAACTCTTAGTCCGCTTGGAGTGGACTTGGTTTGTCTAGGAGCGATTTTCATCGCCCCTTCTAGCTTGTATCGGAGCGATTTTCATCGCCCCTCCCACCCAACTATTGGTGATCACCAGATGATTCATGGGATGAGTCATGGGATGATTCTGCACCCGCGTTTAAAGGATGAATGCTGACAATTTTCCCGCCCATGCGAGTAATCCGCTGCATTTCTTGATTCATCCGATTGTAAGGCACGGTGATAAATGTACTCGCGCTCGATCGAATCGAATAATCCACATTATCTGTTTCATCGCTTTGGCGCAAGCCCACAACTTCATACCGAAAGCAGCGACCAGCCGAAGCTGTATTGCCACTTTTTCCAGCTACAATTTGACCCAACATAAGCTTCTTGGTAATTGGTAATTCTGACTGTTGACTGTTGACTGTTGACTGTTGACTGTTGACTAAAAGCTAGTAACTGCCAACTGCCAACTGTCAACTGACTAAATTGGAGTAATGCTGGCGATTTTCGCGCCCAGGCGTTGAAATTTCTGCATTTGCGAGGACAACTCCTCAACAGGTACGATGAAAGCCTTGCTGCTGCGGCGCACGCTGGGATAGCCGCCCGTGCGAATTCCCGAAACTTCCACGCGCACCAGCCGCCCTTCTTTGCCGTAAGCAGCAGCGCCGCCGAAAGTGCTGCTGGGAGTTACGTTTCTGGCAGAAGGCCGATATGCCCAACCTTCGTTACCGCCAGAAGGCCCAACTACAGCCGTAGCGGTGTTAGTGCCGAGTTCGACAGCTAAGCGAGAGTTATTGCCTTCTAGTTGAGATGTATCGCTGTTTGCATAGCCGCGATACAGGCGGAACATCCGGGTAAAACCAACGGTTTTTTGACCACGCTGGGTGTTAAAGCCGCGGTAGTAAGGTACGATACTTTCGCCGAAGTTTTCTTGATACTCTACTGAATCGATGTAAGAATCAATATCAGCGTCGTAGCCTTGTGTTTGGTACAAATCTAAGTGTTCAACTACTTCAGATTCGTCGTAGGGAGCGCGACCGAGCAAGTGTTTGTAGTTTAGTTCGATCGTCCGAGTTTGGAAGCTGTTGTAGAAAAACTTGGTTTTGTACAGTTCTGACTTAGCTACAGCGCGTACAAATTCTCGTACCGTCAAACTGCCGTCCCGCAGCAAAGACTCGGAACTTGTAAGTCGCTCGGATTTCATTAAATAGTCGTTGCCCAGCACCTGACGGTAAACCGCACGAATCACAGTTTCAACGTCGTCTTTGGTGTAGTTCGGGCGCAGTTCTACCTTCGGCGCATCGCTCAATGCGGATGTTCCCAGTCTGGACGCTGCTGTCGTAATCGCCACCAGATTTTCTCCTAAATTATTAATGACAAAAGTTTAATGCTTGGTTGCACTTGAAATTTTTAGGACTAAGGATAATATGCCTCAAAGTAGGGTGTACACTGCACACCTTACCTATACACATAAAATTGAAGAATTTTTTAGCCTTAGTCCTAATTTGCTAAAGACGTTTCAAAAAAACGTCAATACACAAACTTTAAGCTGTGGTAATACTTACCACTTTGCCGCCACATTTGTTGATTTGCTGCAAGCGACTCGAAAGTTGCTCGTAAGGCACGAGATATTCGGTAGTTGTCCGCCGCACTTGAGGCGAAAACTTAGCCGCACCTTGCATTGCAGTGACTCGGTAGAGTTGGGCGCGAGAACCGCCCGAAGTCCCGCCAAGGGCTTTTCCGGTGGAGGCTGTGTGTATCGGCGAAGCCATATTTCTCGCTACTTCCCAAGTCAGGCGGGCTTGGGTTTGGTTTTGCGATCGATCGCTAGAAGCAAAACCCCGGTACAATTGAAACATCCGGTTAAAACCGACCGTTTTTTGACCTCTTTGGGTCGCGAAACCGCGATAGTAAGGCACTATACTGTCGCCAAAATTTTCTTCATACTCAACTGAGTCAATGTAAGAATTGATTTCAGCTTCGTAGCCTTCTGCATTGTACAAATCAACGTGGAAAGCAATTTCCGACTCATCGTAAGGAGCGCGGCCTAACAAATGCTTATAATTAAGCTCAATTAACCGCGTTTGCGAGTTCGGATAAAAAAACTTTTTCCGATAGGTTTCGGAATGTGCAATTGACCGCACAAAATCTTTCACTGAAATCTGCCCTTGCAGCAGCAGAGATTCAGCACTGGTAAGTCGTTCGCTCGACATTAAATACTCGTTGCCGAAAACTTGGCTGTAAGCGGCACGAATTACTGCTTTCGCATCGTCTTGCGTCCAGTGGGGGCGAAGTTCTACCCGTCCCGCTTCTTCAAATGCTTTTATTCCTAACCGTTCTGCTGCACCTAATCCCGCCATCTTCGCTTCTCCCTTTTTTGCTTTAAAAACTGAAAAATGCTTAAAAAAAGTATTTGCAAAACTAGGCTTCGATCGCAGATGCCCGGAATTCTAAACAACCGCTAACACTTAAGCTAACAGCAGCTTACAATTCCGGGCATCACGCAAATCTAGCTCAGAGCGTTGATTGCGTAGTCGATGTAGGAATTCGCTTCAGTTGCAGCGTCGCCACTCAGACCGTGGTTGCCTTTGATGTACTTGAGAGCTTCAACGTACCAGCTAGGAGACAATTCAAATGTCCGGTTGATTTCGTCAACACCTGCAATCAGGTACTCGTCCATAGGACCGGTGCCGCCTGCAACTAAGCAGTAGGTTACCATCCGCAGGTAGTAGCCGATGTCGCGAGAGCACTTGGCTTTACCGGTTGGGGTAGAAGCGTAGTTAGGGCCTTGCATTTGTTGTGTGTACGGGAATTTGTTGTACACAGCTTGAGCTGCACCGTCGATCAAGCGCTGAGAGTTGGCGGTCAAAGCTTTAGCTGCTTCCAAACCTGCTGCTGCTTGGCGGAAACGGCCGAAGGCGACTTGCAGTTCTGTGCTGCTCAGGAAACGGCCTTGAGAATCGGCTGCGGTTACTGCTTCAGTCAAAGGGGTTTTCATTGTTCTGGTTTCTCCCTAATGTTGTGTTGTTTTTGTACAAAAATGATTGTTTGCAAAAATGCGATGCTCGCTTCTTTACAAGAAAGGTTCGCTTGGCTATTTTTAGCCGACTGCATTGGCAGCGCGGTCGAAGTAGCTGCCGATTTCAGACATCAGCGAGCTGCAATCACCACGGGTAACGCCGTTGGGGTCGTTAGCGATCGCGATTGCTGCTTCCTTCATTTTTTGCACGCCGGCTGCAACTGAGCCACCGGGAACTCCCAGAGCTTGGTATGTTTCACGCAGACCGTTCAAGCAGCGGTCGTCCAAAACGCTGGCGTCGCCTGCAAATGTTGCATAGGTGACGTAGCGCAAGATGATTTCCATATCGCGCAAGCAAGCTGCCATGCGGCGGTTGGTGTAAGCATTGCCACCAGGAGCGATCAGTTGAGGCTGTTCAGCGAACAGGGTGCGAGCTGCATTGGCTACGATGCTGGATGCGTTGCCGGTGATGCGGTTTACTGCGTCAATCCGCTTGTTGGCGTCGGAAACCATGCTGCTGAGAGCATCTAGTTGACCCTGAGCTAGAAATTCGCCCCGAGCGTCAGATTGGGAAACCACTTTTGTAAATGCGTCAAACATGAAAGAACTCTCCTATTTGAGTTAATTGAGTTTGGTTGCGGTATAAAACCGTTAAGTTAAATTTGTTCAGGCTACGAGTGCCTGCAAGGGTTGAAATTTGATGCCAGCTAATCTGCTGGTCCCATCGATCTCTCCCTTTCCGCTACCTGCACTATTGTTACATTGCAACGGAGGTTTAAGAAACCTTAGAAAATTTTACACCTTTTATGAGATGCGACAAACCTTGTCAATCAGGGTTTTTGTTAACTTTGGCCTGTCGTTTCAACCCTCTGATAATCTTTATACAATGCTCGCCTGCGTTTGTTTATTACAAATTATTACAGAAACTTATCTCTCTAAGAAGGTAAATATTTGGGGTGCAACTGCGGGCAAATCTCCTTCTGAGGGTAGATGCGAGATGGCAAAAAGAAACGCAGAGTTTGCTTTGATCGCCCTGCAGTGGCGGTAGAACCCCCCGGAACCGTCCCATAGGCCGATCGCCTTTGTTGGATTTCTCTGGAAAAGCCGAATTGTTAAGAAATATTAAGTAAATTAAAGTCTTGGTAAAAGAAGCCTGGGGGAATAAGGAAACAAGCAAAAATTCTGCCCAATGTCAGGAGGGCAGCAGAATTCGGTGTGGGCAAAATCCAAAAGATTGTGAACCCCCTCGCCACAGCCTCAGCTTTTGCCGGAAATATCAGTATTTAGTGACCAAACTCAGCCTTTGGAAGTTGAAAGACCGGGCCCGGTCTTTCATAACCCAGGGATGCTTGGTCTGGGGAGTCATTGGACTTGACTGCAGACCAAGCATCTACTGTTTGTCCTGCAGCGGTTGCAAAAAAACTTTCTTCATCTATATATTGACATCCTCCCCGGCCGTACCGCAGGATTCCAAGAATCACTGCTTGGGCTTCCGTCAAGCTTATGCCGGGGCTTTAAACCCATTATTTTTGGTAAGGTGGATAGGTGCTATCAGCCGTAGGCCTACAAACGGCGTGATCGAGCCACCAGACGCATTGAAGTTAAAAGCTTTTTGCTTGCCCGGCATCGAACCGCCCAAAACCAGTCCCAAGTTAAACAGTTTTTTATTCAGAACTCAAAACTTAAAACTCTCTTACTGTAATCAGCCAGATGGATCGGCTGTAGCTGTCCGGCCACAACCACCTTTATGCCCCACGATCGATCGTAATTTATGTCTTCAACTTCTCCCTCTTCTTGGCACACCGTAGCAATTGACCAAACTCTCCAGCAGCTAAGCAGCAACAAAGACGCTGGCTTGAGCAGCCAACAGGTGTCAGAACGCTTACAGCAATACGGCCCCAACGAACTCGAAGAAACAGGAGGCCGCAGTCCGTGGTCGATTTTTGTCGATCAGTTCACCAACATCATGTTGTTGATGCTGATGGGTGTGGCCGTGATTTCGGCTTTTTTGGACATCAGGTCAAATACTTTTCCCAAAGATGCGATCGCCATTTTTGCGATCGTCATACTCAACGGCATTCTCGGCTATTTCCAAGAGCAAAGTGCTGAAAAAGCCCTCGCAGCCCTCAAAAACCTCGCTTCTCCCCTAGTCAGAGTCCTGCGGGACGGCAAAACTTCAGAAATAGCAGCCAAGGAACTCGTACCTGGAGACGTGATGCTGTTGGAGGCTGGGGTAAAAATAGCAGCAGACGCACGCTTGATCGAAACATCAAATCTGCAAGTCAGAGAATCTGCTTTGACGGGAGAAGCTCTAGCAGTTACCAAGCAAGCAGAGCTAGAACTTCCAGAAGATGCTTCCTTGGGCGATCGACTCAACCTGATTTTTCAAGGGACAGAAGTTGTTCAGGGACGAGCAAAGGCGATCGTCACCAACACCGCAATGCAAACTGAACTCGGCAAAATTGCCGCCATGCTTCAGTCAGTAGAAAGCGAACCGACTCCCCTGCAACAGCGGATGGGCCAGTTGGGAAATGTTCTTGTCTCCGGTGCCCTAGCCTTAGTCGCAATTGTCGTCATCGGCGGCATGATTACCTTCCAAAACGGCAGCATCGGGTTGGATACCAGCAGGTGGGAAGAGTTGTTAGAAGTTTCTCTAAGCATGGCTGTGGCTGTGGTTCCCGAAGGGCTCGCAGCAGTCGTGACAGTTACTCTGGCACTCGGAACTAGGCGGATGGTGAAACGAAACGCCCTGATTCGCAAACTGCCTGCGGTAGAAACTTTGGGCTCGGTAACTACCATTTGTTCTGACAAAACAGGTACTCTGACTCAAAATAAAATGGTAGTTCAGCTAGTGTCTACGGGCGACTGCACTGTCGCGGTCGCAGGATCTGGCTATGCCCCGATCGGAGATTTTACCGATCGCCTGACATCGGCCAAAATTAATAATTTAGAGGACTATCCAGAACTTGAATCTTTATTAATTGCCTGTGCAGTTTGCAACGACGCAGTATTGCAACAAGAACAGCAAGAATGGCAGATTTTAGGCGACCCCACAGAAGGAGCTCTGCTGTGTGTAGCGGCAAAAGCAGGCATTTATAAGGAAAAACAGTCTCAATTGCTGCCGCGGACGGCGGAATTTCCTTTTTCTTCGGAACGCAAGCGGATGAGCGTGATTTGCGAAGTGCCGGGTCGATCGGGACATTCGGGATTTCCAGCAGTTGAAGGACAGCAGCCGAATTATTTGATGCTGACCAAAGGTTCTCCAGAGTTGACTTTGGAGCGCTGCAAAGGCATTATAGTCGGCGATCGAGTACAACCTTTAACCCAGGAAATGCGTGATCGCATCCTGGTCGAAAACAACAACATGGCAAGCGGCGGTTTGCGAGTCTTGGGGTTTGCGTACAAACTCTGGGAAAACCTGCCGCCCGAAGGTTCTGAGGAAACCAGCGAACAAGACATGATTTGGCTGGGACTCGTCAGTATGCTGGACGCCCCGCGCCCGGAAGTGCGGGAAGCAGTGAGGAAGTGCCGCAATGCTGGCATTCGGGTGGTGATGATTACAGGAGACCACCAGTTGACTGCAAAAGCCATCGCCTACGATTTAGGTATTGCAACAGAGGGCGATCGAGTTCTCACCGGTCAAGAATTAGAAAAGCTTAGCCAAGAAGAACTCAAACAGCAAGTCGAACAGGTTAGCGTTTACGCCCGCGTCTCCCCCGAACACAAATTGCGGATTGTCCAAGCTTTGCAAAGTTGGGGCAAATTTGTCGCGATGACCGGCGACGGCGTTAACGACGCCCCCGCCTTGAAACAAGCCGATATCGGCATCGCCATGGGGATTACCGGCACCGATGTCAGCAAAGAAGCTAGCGATATGGTGCTTCTCGACGACAACTTCGCAACTATTGTCGCCGCCGCTGAAGAAGGGCGAGTGGTTTATAGCAATATTCGCCGCTTTATTAAGTACATTTTGGGCAGCAACATCGGCGAAGTTTTGACAATTGCGGCCGCACCTTTAATGGGTTTGGGAGGAGTGCCGCTGACGCCGCTCCAAATTTTGTGGATGAACTTAGTAACAGACGGCGTTCCCGCTTTGGCTTTGGCTGTGGAACCGGGGGAACCGAACGTGATGAAAAGGCCTCCTTTCAGTCCGCGAGAAAGTATTTTTGCGCGGGGTTTGGGTTCTTACATGATTCGGATCGGAATTATTTTTGCAATTTTGACGATCGCGATGATGTCTTGGGCTTACGGATATACTCACTCTCCCGGACACGGAGATCCAGATGCTTGGAAAACCATGGTGTTTACAACTCT
This sequence comes from Microcoleus sp. Pol12B5, assembly GCF_036701335.1. Lineage (NCBI taxonomy): Bacteria > Bacillati > Cyanobacteriota > Cyanophyceae > Oscillatoriales > Microcoleaceae > Microcoleus > Microcoleus sp. Pol12B5. Next base: position 92,999 of record NZ_JAUBQQ010000010.1, read on the forward strand.
TTGTTTGGCGCAAATGGGTCACGCGATCGCAATTCGGTCTAACACTCAGCTAACTATCGAGTTAAATCCCTTCACTAATGTTTTTGTGTGGGGGGCTGTGATTGTTACTACTATTCTGCAATTAATGCTGATTTACGTTCCGCCGCTGAGAGCCTTTTTCGGCACTCATTATTTAACGGGGTTTGAGTTGCTAGTTTGCTTCGGTTTCAGCGCTCTGATGTTTGTCTGGATTGAAATGGAAAAACTGTTTGTACGCTTGTACAAATCTCGAAAATAGTGTTAACGGCTGACGGATAGCCAGAAATGTTTTACTATTAGCTAAAGCGATCGTATTTGGCGCTATTTTCAACAACATCCGCCAGGGTTAAAACCCCTGGATAACAGCGAAAGTCATCGCTAAGAAGACTAAATAGATTGTGTCACGACGATTAAATATTTATTACTTCGTTATAATGTCATTGCGAGCGTAACGCTCGGCGAAAAGCGCAATCGTAAAGGCTCGCGGTTGCAAACCTGTAAGGTGCGCCCTGTCCTGTACCCTACGAGGGCTGTATTACCAATTACCGATTACCAATTATCGATTACCAATTACTAATATTATGTATTTGAAAACGCTGCACCTACGGCAGTTTCGGAACTACTTCGATCAAAAGGTAGCCTTTGACGCTCCCAAAACTATTTTAGTAGGAAATAACGCTCAAGGAAAATCTAACTTGTTAGAAGCGGTAGAGTTGCTTTCCACATTAAAAAGTCATAGGGTAGGGCGCGATCGCGATTTAATACTCGACTCAAAGCCGATCGGGCAAATTGATGCTACACTCGAACGTCAAACCGGAGCGATCGACTTAGCTTTAACTCTCCGCTCTGGGGCGCGTCGGACACTGAAGCTCAACGGTGAACCGCTGCGCCGCCATTTAGACTTTTTGAGCGTCTTAAATGTAGTGCAATTTTCTTGTTTGGATTTGGACTTAGTGCGCGGCGGGCCCGAAGGAAGGCGCAATTGGATAGATCGCCTAGTTATCCAGTTAGAACCGATTTACGCTCACATTTTGCAGCAGTACAACCAAATTTTGCGCCAGCGAAACGCTCTGTTGAAACGTTCTAAAGAAATCAGGAAAGCGGAATTTTCCGAAGGTTTTGACAAAATGCGATTTATTGCACCCGAAAGCCCCGAACCGGAAAATACAGAAGACTTACCCATTCCCAATTCCCCATTCCCAATTCCCCATTCCCAATTCCCCATTCCCAGTTCAGAATTAGCTTTGTGGGACGCGCAGTTGGCGACAGCGGGCGCTCGCGTCATCCGCAGGCGCGATCGAATTTTGGAGCGTTTGATGCCTTTAGCTCGAAATTGGCACCGTTCCATTAGCGGTTCAGCAGAAGTTTTAGATGTAAAATACGATGCTAATATTGAAGTAAGTTCAGAATTTATCGCTAAAGATAATCTCGAAGGAGTGCGACAAGCATTTTTAGAGAAAATTCAAAAAAGGGCGATCGCAGAACAGTTTCAAGGAACCACTTTAGTCGGCCCCCACCGCGACGACATTACATTTACAATTAACAATACCCCAGCTCGTCAATACGCATCCCAAGGTCAGCAGCGAACTCTGGTATTAGCATTAAAATTAGCCGAATTGCAGCTTATTGAAGAAGTCGTCGGCGAAGCGCCTTTACTGTTGCTCGACGACGTACTTGCAGAACTCGATCTGAGCCGCCAAAATCAACTTTTAGAAACAATTCAAGAACGATTTCAAACTCTGATTACTACAACTCACTTAGGCGCTTTTGATGCTCAGTGGCTGCGACAAACCCAAATTCTCTCCGTCGTTGCTGGACAAATCAATCGATTTTAGATTTTAGATTTTAGATTTTGGATTGACAAATTTTCTGTTTCATGGTAAAGCTGAAAAAAAGTTGAAAAATTGGCATTATTAGCTCAATTCAAGATAGGATAAAGGTTAATTTTGATTGCCGCTTTCGCTTCCATTTTTCTAAACCTTATGAAGCATTACATTTCCCGTCTGTTAGCCCTGGTATTAGTTGTTGTCATCGGCGTAGCGGGCTGTACCAATGTTCCCGCCACTCTGAGTGGAGATTATGGCCAAGACACATTAGCATTAGTGAAGAGCTTGAGAACAGCGCTCACTTTGCCAGAGGGTACGCCGGAAAAAGCAGCCGCTCAAGCCAAGGCTCGCACAAGTATCAACGATTTTTTTGCTGAATACCGCCGCGATCCCGCTCTTACCAAGCTGGCCTCTTTCACGACAATGCGGACGGCATTAAACTCTTTGGCCGGACATTACAGTTCCTATCCAAACCGTCCTGTTCCTGAAAAATTGAAAAAGCGTCTTGAGTCAGAATTTCAGCAGATTGAAGCTGCTCTTAACAGAGGAGCTTAATCTCAAAATTTAGGAGCGAGGATAAATTTTAATAATTCATCTTGCATCCTTGATATTTGAGTGTTAACAATTTTTAGTAGAAATATCAACTGCTTTTAGCGCCCACTGTATCCAGGCGCTTTTTTATGCAGCATTTAGGGAAAAAATACTGAAAAAGGGTTTAATCGCGGAGTCTTGTCTTACCCGATCGCCCTTATTGGATTTAAATAGCCGCCAGATAGAATTTGCATTGTGCGATCGACTTGTGCCATAACTAAGTCAACCGAAAAAAGTAGAAAATTTGTAGCTGCTTGTTGAGCGCGATCGCAAAAATGCGATCGCCACCCAATTTAAACTAGAAAACCCCATTCAATTCTCCCATGAAAATTGCACCAACTCGCATCGCGAATTTTCAACACCAGCGACGCTTTTTAAGTGCGGTAACTGCTGTTTTAACCAGTAGCTTCATCAGCCAGCTTGTTTGGCCGTTTATCGGAAATCAACCAGCTTTTGCCCAAACATTAGCCTATTGCCAATTATCCCCAGAACAGGTCAATCAAAAAGAAGACTTGCGCCGCGCCGCGCTGTCGGGAAAACCGGAATCTCAGCAAGCATATTTTGCTGTTTTGAACAAACACGCGCGGGAAATAGCAGAATGCCGTAAAAAAACTTGGCCCGAAACCCAAGCAGTTTGGCTGCGTTTGTATCCCTGCGATGTCAGACCCGGAGAACTCGATCGGGTATTAGACAAAGTTGTGAATAAAGGCTACAACCAAGTCTATGTCGAAGTGTTTTACGATGGTCAAGTGCTTCTCCCAGCAGCCGACAATCCTACGGCTTGGCCTTCTGTTGTGAGAAATCGCGGTTACGAGAAATACGACTTGTTAGAAAAGGCGATCGCCAAAGGCAAACAGCGAGGTTTAAAAGTATACGCCTGGTTATTTACCATGAACTTTGGCTATAGCTATTCTCAGCGTCCAGACAGACAGCAAACCCTCGCTATCAACGGTAAAAATCAGACAAGTTTAACAGTAAGTGAAGAGGCAGCAATTAACGAGGACTTCGGAGAAGTTCCGGGCAATCAAGCCTTTATCGATCCCTACAACCCACAAGCACGGCAAGACTATACTTTGTTAGTAAATCAAATAGTCAAGCGCAAGCCGCAAGGAATGTTATTCGACTACATTCGCTATCTAAGGGGCATCGGACCCGCTTCAGTTGCTACCAAAGTTCAAGACTTGTGGATTTACGGCCCAGCATCGCAGCAAGTTCTTTTGCAGCGGGCTAGCAATCAGCAAGGCCGAGATTTAATTCAGCGGTATTTGACTAAAGGATTTATCAATTCTAATGACGTTCAAGCAGTAGTCAAACAGTATCCAACTGAGCGAGAACCTCTTTGGCAGGGCCGAATTCCGCAGGCGATGTCAGTAGCAACTACAGCTACTAGAAGCCAGAATCCCGCATCAAGATCGGCCTCAACAACTCCCGCCGCTAACAAGCCAAACCCTACAACTCCCACACCAAAACCGACACCGACACCGCGGCTTCCCGATACCGGCATTCTGCAAAAAGACCTGTGGAAACTGAGCGTTGCTCACGCAGTCCAAGGGATTTTAGATTTTTTGGGAATAGCAATTCAACCTGCTCAAAGGATGGGAATTCCTGTAGGAGCAGTGTTTTTTCCTACTGCAAATCAAGCGATAAATCAAGGGGGATATGATTCGAGATTGCAGCCTTGGGACACCTTTCCGGCTGCTATAGAATTCCACGCCATGTCTTACGGAAATTGCGGGGATGTAAGCTGCATTGTGCCACAGGTGCAGCGGACAGTAAGTTTAGCGCCTCCGGGAGCAAAAATTATTCCTGCCATTGCTGGAGATTGGGGAAAACCTCTGAAAAATCGGCCGTCTTTGGAGATTCAAATGCGAGCAATTCGCTCGGCGACGCCGCAAATTAATGCGGTAAGTCATTTTGCTTTTGGGTGGCAAGAACCGGAGGATGAAAGGGCACGGCAAACTTGCAGATTCTAGATATATTCCTAGACGCAAAGGGTGTCATCACCTTGTTTTATGGTCGCCGCAAGAGCATGAAAGGGTAGATTTTTGAGCAATAAACCGGGTTATTCTATGGGAATCAGCGGCGAATCACGAGTGATTTGCCTAAGAAAACCCGGTTTTGGCCTAAGTGTTGCTTTAGTCCTATCAACCTTTGGAAAAAAAAATTACCCAACTTTCAAGCTGGCAGAACAATCAGGCATAATTAGATTGTTCAAAATAAATAGTAGACCTGATGAGTGCAAAACTCAATAAAAAATGGGTAATTAAAACCGTTATACTTATCGGATTGAGCCTCACAATTTCCCTGTTGTGGTCAAACAGAAAAACCGCCAATTCAAATCCGTTAATACCGATCGCACCCGTTGAAAATCCGCCGCCCAACCTGCTGAAACCCCCAAAAGTAAAAACACCCCCTTCTCCCTCGGTAACTCCCTCTCCCAAACCTCCCGAACAACCTTTAGTCTTCGCACCGCCCGCGCAATTTCGCAGCCAAATTGTTTATAAAGCCAGTATTAACAACTCAAAAGTTATCGCCCTGACATTTGACGATGGCCCTTCGCCTGAAACTTTGAAAATCTTAGAAGTTTTGCACAAACATAACACAGTAGCTACATTTTTCTGCTTGGGTGCAAATTTGCGGGAGTATCCAGAAATTGCGAAGCGAGTTGTGCAAGCGGGAAATGCGATCGGCAATCATACTTGGCATCACTATTCTCACAATGTTACCGAAAAAACAGCATCCGATGAAATAGATAATACTGTTGTTCATATTTATCGATGGACTGGGGCCAAAAGTTTCTTGTTTCGCCCCCCCGGCGGCCACTTAAATAACGGTTTGGCAAATTACGCTAAAAAGAAAAATTATGTAGTGGTGATGTGGTCGATCGATCCTAAAGACTTTCTGCAACCTCCGGCGGCTGCGATCGCCCTTACCGTGCTATCCCAAGCTTCAACGGGGGCGATCGTATTGTTGCACGACGGCGGCGGAAATCGCCAGCAAACAGTCAAGGCGCTATCTGCAATTATTCCCAAACTCAAACAGCAGGGATATTGTTTTGTCACCGTGCCACAATTGCTGCAAATGCAAGCTGGACAAAAACAGCGAATTGCAAATCAAAAATCCCCATGAACAGACATCTAAGCAAAATTAACTTACTCGGAATTTTATCGCCGTTTATTTGCGTTAATCTGGGGTTAAAAATCCAATTATGCTAAACTTATTAACAACGCTATAAATCATGATAAAATTAATGCAAAAAATTCAATCAAGAGACATCAACCTCCGCTATCTAATTAATAACTTAGGCTTGCAGCGAGTTCGCAACAGTGAATTTTTCCGAGAATGGCAAGAAAACTTACCCGAAGTAACAGACTCAGAAAAACAATTGCTCTATCGCGTCCAAGACATATACTTCAACTTGGTAGACACCCCGCCTGTATTGGAAAATGCAGTCAAGCTAACAATCATCAGCCCCATTTTGTTTATTGCCGATCTCTATGAGTCTCCTTTTCAAGTCAAAGCCGAAAAGTCGATATCCATTCAAGAGGAAGACGAAGGCAAAATCATCGAAGGCAGAATAGATATCCTAATTATGAAAGCAAACTTGTGGGTGACAGTAATTGAATCTAAACAACTTTCGTTTTCAACTGAGGAAGCACTTGCCCAACTCCTGACATATATGCTGGCCGACCCCAATCCTGAAACTCCTACTTTCGGAATGATTTCTACAGGTGCTAACTTCTCTTTTGTGAAGTTAGTCAGAGGGGAAACTCCCCAGTATGCCCGATCTGCTGAATTTGTTATTTCCAATCCCGGCAATGAATTGTACCGAGTTTTGCAGATTTTAAAACGCCTGAGTTAACTTTCAGACTAGCAATAAAAGCCATTTTGAGTTATCTTTCAAAGCAGACAATATCTAATATCTCAAATTTCAAACTGGTGCGAGCATGGTAAATTACTGGATAGTCGGCGCTGTGGCAATAGGTTCTGTCTGCTGGGCAGAAATAATACGAGACTTTTATCACGTCGTGTCCCATTATTGGGCCCCCCTGCAAAAGCTGCACACTTGGCATCACCGCGTTTTCCGCCCGAATTTGACCCCCGTCAGCGAGACAATTTACAAGCAAGCACACTGGCGTCACGACGTGCCCGAAGCTGCGGCGATGATAGTTTTAGGCTTGTTGCTGTGGGTTGTAGCTTATTTTGGGCTGCCGGAATATCACTGGGGCGCAGCAGCGGGTTGTATTTATACTTTAGGCTTTTTGTTGAGCGCGATCGCCCGCGCGATCGGCATCAAAGGTGCAGACGAATTAACCGACATCACCCACCAACCGGGAGACTTCCTGACTCCCCCTGGCAAGTGGTTAGTTAATAAACCTTATCACTGGCGGCACCACTTCGACAATCAAAATGCTTACTATTGCGGTACTTTCACCTTAATAGATAAACTTATGGGTACAGCACTTTCTCTCAAAGGCAAAACTATAGCCGTCACCGGTGCATCGGGAACTTTAGGGCGTTTGCTACTCAAACACCTCCATAAAGCTGGTGCAAAAGTGATCGCCCTCTCATCGGGAAATCAAACAATTACTTTGGATGTAGACGGCGAAAATTTACCTGTAAAAACCGTAACTTGGCAAATAGGTCAAGAGGCAGATTTAGCAGAATTGTTAGAAAAAATCGATATTCTCGTCATCAATCACGGGATTAATGTACACGGAGAAAGAACAGGAGAGGCGATCGCAAACTCCTACGAAATTAACACTTTTTCCGCATGGCGGCTGATGGAACTCTTTTTCTTAACTGTCCGCACTAACGAAAACATCGCTTGCAAAGAAGTCTGGATCAACACTTCAGAAGCAGAAGTAATTCCCGCTGTCAGTCCCCTGTACGAACTCAGCAAGCGCGCCCTAGGAGATTTAGTCACCCTGCGGCGGCTGGACGCGCCCTGCATCGTTCGCAAACTGATTTTAGGGCCATTTAAAAGCAACTTAAACCCGATCGGCATCATGTCTCCCGACTGGGTAGCGCAGCAAGTTGTCAAACAAGCTAAAGCCGATGCCCGGAATATCATCGTGACAATTAATCCCTTGACTTTTATCGTTTTTCCAGTCAAAGAGTTTTTTGTTTCTCTCTACTTCCAAATTTTCAGCCGGAAAGCAGTCTCTTTGACAGATATAGAATTAGAGCGATCGGGCATTGAAGTAATAACTAAGTGATATCAAATCCGGTTAAATCAACCTAATGCTTCTAGGGTTCTAGGTGAAGTACGAATGACTTACGAAGTACGTTCGGGCTTCACCTAGTGAGGGTACAGTAAGAATTGGTATTACTTCTTTCCTAGCAACTCTGCTCTCTTTAGAAGTAGTTTCAGCCTGCTTGGCCACATTTGCTTGAGATTCCAGCGATAACCAACGTATTTCAAATGATTCCAGGGGTTCAGGAAACCTGTATGAAGATTAACAAACTCTGGCTGGGATTTGCCGTTACGGGCAACCACAAAATAGGGTGGTTTGATAGAAGGATCGACGTGATTGAGGGACATGTACTCAATCACGTAAGCCCAGCGGGTTTCCTGCGAAACATTAGGTGTGGTACTGTGAAGTGTAAGCGAGGAAAACAAAACAATATCCCCCGCTTCTGCTTCAATGAAGAGTGGACTGTCAGGAGTTCCATCATACACAGCATAGTTACCTTCAACTTTGTGCGGCAGCCGTTTTTTGTGACTGCCCGGTTGTAACCACAGCCCACCATTTTCGGGGGTCATTCGGGTAAGTGCAATCCACAGTTGATAGTGATTATCCTTAAGGTTGCTATAGCCATTGTCCTGATGCCAAGGAAAGGTTTGTGCTCCTGGTCCTTTTGCTACTGCCTGATCCCACCGCACCCAGAAATTTGAACCAATGAATTGTGCAAGCAGTTCCACAAGTCGGGGTTGAGAGATGAAGTTTTGGATCTTTTCACTGTATTGGAATAGCTGACTGTGAAAAGTTAAGCTTCCTTTATTCAGATTATTGTCAATGTGCTTCGGATCGGCTTCTTTAATATCCTCGATCAGTATTCTCATCTCGGCTTCTGAAAAAAAACCCCGGAGCTTAACATATCCATCTTGATTAAACTGATCGACTAATTTTGTCTGTCCCATCTGCTTTACCTCTTGAATCAAGTTCTCGGTTTTAAACAATGTTTGGGAGAAATTAAAGATTTAGTTAAGTTGTAACGGAGACGAAGAAGTCATAGCAACAATGACTGGTAAACTCGTAACTTTAGAAACCCGCTTTCTGGGAGAAACCGGATTTCTATATCTAAAATTTTTTGCCTGTCAGCTTAATTACTAACCTCAGCCATTTCAATGACGCGACCATCGTAATCTTTGACCAAAAAATTCAGAGGTTTTTCCCGGCGAATTTTATAACTAATGCCGCGAGTTTGTACCCTCATCAATAACTGATCCAAACAATCGCGATCGAAACAAACGTGACGCTGGCGATTTTTTTCCCCTGCACCGGCCCCGCTAATGATGTGCAGTTGGGTATTTTTCATCAACTGATACCACAAACCATCCGGACTCCCCAGCGTTTGAGAGGTCGTTGCCCTCCCGACATTCGGCGACAAATACAGCGGATCGATACCAGTTGTGCCCAAAGTTTGCTCGTAATTGTAGTAGTAGTGCAGTGGCACTTCTGCTACTGGCAAGTTTAGCATACCTTCATAGAACTCCCTCGCTTGTCCGAGATCCGATACCATCACCGTGTGTACCTTCGGAGCACTGGTGAGAAACATCCACATCGCCCCCGCATAGGCAGCCAGCAGCATCACCATAATCCCTTGAGTCGAAAACAAGCTGTCCAGGGGCAGGGACGGCAAAAAAGAGCTCAAGTACAAAGGCCGAAGTCCAAAATTAATAAAACTAACTGCTAGAGTCATGAATTATAAGAAAGGGTAAACAACGAAATTTATCAAGATTGCAGTCGCGATCGCCCGCGAGACTTAAACTATTAGCTTAGCCATCTATGTTAGCAAAAACTAGCGGTTAGGCCCTACCCGATGAAAGTCTTTGTCTACGGCACACTCAAACCGGGGGAATGCAACTACCTCCGCTACTGCGAAGGAAAAGTTGTGGATGCTTGCCCCGCGATCTCCCGCGGTCAAATTTTTGCGCTGCCGATCGGCTATCCTGCGATGATTGCCGGAGATGGCACCGTCTGCGGTTTTCTCCTCTGTTTCGCAAACTCGGCTATTTTGGACGATTTAGACCGACTGGAAGACTATGATCCGTTGCGGGAACCGACACAAAACGAATATCAGCGGCAGGAAATTGAAATCTTCGATCAACACCTCAAACCTTTAGGCATGGCTTGGGCTTACTTCATGTTACCCGATCGCGTTCGTTCCCTAGGAGCCATCTGGCTGCCCGACGGCACGTGGGAAAATCGGTTTTTCGCCAAATAAAGTGGTTAATGCCGATGAGCTTAGTAAATTGCCATTGCAGTGCGATCTGGCGACTCGAACCTGTAACCGTAACCCCGAATAGTTTTAATAAACTGCGACCCCGTAGCATCAGCTTGAATGATTTTCTTACGAATCTGACCAATATGTACGCTAACAAGTTGCTTTTCTCCTGTGTCGTCGCAGTTCAACTCCCCGATTTTTTCGATTAGCTGTTTGCGACTCCAAGATTGATCGGAATGACTTGCCAAAAAATACAAGATCTTAAATTCCAAGGCTGTTAACTTGATAATGCGATCGTTGAGTGTTGCTTCCCGACGTGCTGAATCGATCGCGAATTGAGCGAATACAATACGTGATCAAGTGACCGATCTCATGCGTCTCAACACAACTTCTATACGAATTGCCAACTCGGCCAGAGCAAATGGTTTGCAGATATAGTCATCAGCGCCTGCAGAAAGAACTTTAAGTTTATCAGCTTCGTCTGTGCGGCTGCTTAACATGATCACAAAAACATTAGTACGGCGCTGCATTTCCTGGCAGAGCTGATAGCCTGTAGTATCCGGCAAATTCCAATCAAGAACTACTAGCAGTGGCTGTAATTTCTCAAACAATGCTAAAGCAGTCTCGCCATCTGCTGCCGAATATACTTGATATTTATGATTTAAAAAGCGATGAATTAAATTGCGGATGGATGGGTCATCATCCACAACTAGAATCTTGGCAGTAGTATCAGTAATCATCACAAAAAAGCTCCGTTCTGTTGTCAATGGAAAGCTGGCAATTGCAGAAGTGCCTTAGTCAAGAGTAAAGCCGAGGTCGTTCCAAATAACTGGCAATTCTTCAATCAACTTGGCTGGGAGGTCAAAAGGCTCTCCCATATCCCAAATGTTGACTTCTAGGCGTTCGTTAAATACGGTTATTTCAAGGTTGATCGGAGTTTCTAAGGGCAGATTTTTGTGGGCGTGGCGAACAGCATTCGTAAACCCTTCGATCGTAGCAAGTTTGCACTGCTGCAAAACTGCTTCGGGAATGCGTAGATAGTCTAAAAAAAACTGCTCGACCCACCATAAAACTTGAGCAACACTCTTGATGTCAGTATTTAGTTGAAGGTGAATTGTTTTAATTTGCTGGTTAGAAGTTCGATAAAAGGGGGAAATTTGTTGTTTTTTAAGCCGAAAAATAAAGCTATTCAAAACATGAAGCGCCTGCTTAAAGTAACGAGATTGAGTGGTACGTTGAGGTGGTAGTAAATCGAGCTGAAAATATTTCACAATTAACAGACAATTTCGCCCCTCAGAAGTGCGGATATAACTTAGCTCATCGGCAATTTGGCTAATTAATTTTATACCTATCCCACCTGACGGTATTTCCTCTATATTATTTCTCATTTTGCGCTCCTTTGTCATCATTTAATGGGTATGCTTCACATACAAAAAAGAGTGGCATTCTGAACAATAAATTTTGCATGATTTATGTCGGGCTTTTGCCGTATGCTGTGCAGTTGTTGTTAGGATCATTTTCTCTTTGTTGCCGGGGTCTTGACAAACTCAGTTTGCGATCGCTAAACTGAGCGAAAACAGATATTGACAAATAGAGAAGTAAATTATATAATGACCACCCTCAAAGCCTCTGAGGAGGGATTACTAAAAATTAGGCAAGCTAGAAGAGAAAGGGGATCGACGATAGAAGACCCCAGATGGTTAGTAGAAGCTAGTCAAACATTAGAACCCGATCGAACTTGGACAGAGGCCGGGCCCTATGCCGATGGCCTCTCCCTGCCAACTTGGAGGCGTTTTTTACGAGGAAGAGAACCCATTAAAGCTAATGCTTTCAAGGCTTTCTGCACTGTTTTGCATTTGGATTGGGAAGAAATTGTCGATCGTCCTCCTTTAGCCCTTCCTTACCAAGGGGGGGTTGGGGGGGTTAGAGATTTTTGCCAACAGCATATTGATTCGGTAGTGGAAGAGATACGGCAAAAATGCCACAGCAAAATCCAACAGCTTTACAGCAAAATGCAACTGTTGGATATTGCCCAGCCCGTTGATGTCAGCAACCTCTACGTTGAAGTCAACATTTTAGAGGAAATTACCAGTTGGCAGCCGGGAGAAATTCGCGATTTACTCAGAGACTTCAACCCTGATGCGGATAACTTTAACCGCTTGGGATTAGGTAAAGTATGCCAGAAACGAGTACCAGGATTGGATGCGGTGAAATCTCACTCTAAATTGATGGTACTCGGCAAACCTGGTTCCGGTAAAACTACTTTTTTGAAACACATTGCCATTCAGTGCGATCGCGCCAAATTTGAATCAAACAAAATACCGATTTTTATCTCTCTGAAAAACTTTGCTGAAATCACTAATCTTGACTTATTAGAATATATCAGCGACGAAATTGCTAGTTACGGAGTTGAGGCGCGATCGCAAACTGAATCTGTACTTAGTCAAGGCAGAGGTTTGATTTTATTGGACGGCTTAGATGAAGTGCCCGAATTAGATAGCGATGCAGTCGTCAGACAGATTCGTCAGTTTGTCCAAAAGTATTACAACAATCAGTTTATTATTACCTGTCGAATTGCCGCTGCTAAGTACCGATTTCACGACGAAGCCTTTACCTGTGTTGAGGTAGCGGATTTTAATTGCAAGCAAACCGCTGCCTTTGCTAAAAATTGGTTTGCAGCATTTTCCCAGAATCTTGAGGCAGGGAAAACTTTAGCCTCTCAATTTGTAGAGACGCTGACACTGCAAAAAAATCAGCAAATTCGAGAACTAGCAGTAACGCCAATTTTGCTTAATCTGACTTGTTTGGTATTCCAAGCCAAAGCAGATTTTCCATCCAACCGAGCCAAGTTATATGAGGAAGGAATGGAAATTATGCTCAGAAAATGGGATGAAACTAGAGGCATTCAACGGGATGAAGTTTATCGAGATTTGAATTTTTCCCGCAAACAACATTTACTTGCTTTTGTGGCAGCTATTACTTTTGAGCATGGCGATTATTTTTTTGAAAAAAACACTGTTCAGCAATTGATTGCCGACTATCTGGCTAACTTACCCGATGCCACAACTGACCGCGTTCAGTTAGAAATGGATAGTGAGGTTGTCCTGAAGGCGATCGAGGCACAACATGGATTATTAGTGGAGAGGGCAAGAGGGATTTATTCGTTTTCTCATCTAACATTTCAAGAGTATTTGACTGCTACAGAAATAGTTCATAATTCCCCTCCACAAGCTTTGGGAAAACTGGTGAGTCACCTGACAGAGAAGCGTTGGCGAGAAGTTTTGTTGTTAGCAGTTGGGATGTTGCAAAAAGCTGATGACTTGCTGCTGTTAATCAAACAGCAAGTTGATGGGTTGGTCGCTAAGGATGAGCAGTTACAGCAATTCCTACTGTGGGTAAAGCAGAAATCCCTTTCTGTTGATTTTCCGTACAAACCTGCGGCAGTGAGATTCTTTTACTTTTCGCTTCTTCCATGCCTTGAGCTTGCTCTTAATCGTAACCCTGAACGTTTCCTTGACCCAGCCCTTTACCTTGCCGTTAAACATACCTTTGACCCTGCTGTTGAATTTACCCTTGACTTTGTTCTTGACCTTGCCATTTTGCCTGTACTCGACGGTGCTATTGACCCAGCCCTTAGTCTTGCCCACGACATTCTTCTTGTCCCTCTTGTTGAACCTGAACTGATGCAAGCACTGCAAAAACTTAAGAAACAACTCCCTCACCCTGATGGTGACAAGGAAATATTTAGGGAATGGTGGCAAGCTAACGGACAAGTTTGGACTAGGGAATTAAGACAAATCATAATTTCCTATCGCAATATAGGTCACGATTGGCAATTTAGCGAACAGCAGAAGTCATTGCTCAGGAAGTATTACGATGCTAATAAATTGCTGGTATATTGCCTCAATAGCGGTTGTAATGTATCTCCTGCTGTGCGGCAGGAAATTGAGGAGACATTGCTATTACCGATCGCAAATCTCCAAAAAATCGGTGACAAGTGCGATCGCCCGCTCTAATTCCACTCGCTACCTACTCCGATATCAAGATGCGATCGCCCCACAATTCGTCATTCAAAGGCGGGAAAGTGTCAAAGGATCTATCCATCTTGAAAAACTGGGAAAAACGGCAAAAGCCCCCTTTTTTAGGGAGCTTAGCAACTTCAGTTATGCTCAAAACAGAAATTCTACTGCGCCTTGGGCAATGACTTTTGAGGGGTTGCTACACCAACTTTGGGAATATCCATGATCGGTGCATTCACCCCAAGCATCAAATCGTTGGGATTAACCATCTCCACCAGAGGCTCGTTTAAAGCCATAATCAAACCGTCAGATTCAGCAGGAACGGGCGATAGAGCAAACTGAGGAGTAAACAATTGGCGGCCCCCACCGACACCGGACACCACCGCAACCAACAAAGCTGCGATCGCACCTCCACCCAAAATCCAAGTTTGTTTCGGCTTGCGTTCCACCCGCTGCAAAACCTTCGTCGCTAACTCCTCGGCCGATTGTTGTGCAGCAGGCACAGGCATTGCCTGAAAGCTCTGCTGCATCATCAGCAGTCGCGAGTACAAACGCTTCGTAGTGGGGTCATTTGTCAGCCACTCCTCAACTTGCCGGCGTTCTGTCGCCGTCACTTCACCGTCTAGGTAGGCACTTAGCAATTCAAAGCGATCGCGCATCATAGTAGTTACATTGCCCTGGGCATAATTGTTGTTAACTTGAGTTTCAGCGAGTGAATCCCCAACACCTTGCTGATTCTGATTTTTATCCGATTCAAAGTTATTATTCATAATTTCAGACTTGCTCTAATTGGGGAATCACGCACTCGCTACTAGAATGATTTACTGCTTATTTATATTTTAAAGGAGAAGTTTTGATGTCACAGCAAACATCACCAAATCTTCTTAACCCACCTCTGAAATTACTCTTGCTAATTACCATCGAGATACTTTTGCAATTCCAACTGCAATCTTTGGCGAGCTCTAGCAATTCTCGACTTGACAGTTCCCAGAGAAACTCCGGTCATTTCGGCTATTTCCTCATAGGCTAAACCTTCAATTTCTCTTAAAACAATTGTCGTGCGGAATACTTCAGGCAAATCTGCGATCGCCACCCGCAACTGGTCGTAAAATTCTCTAGTCGTCAAATCTTCATCAGGCCCCGGACTGTCTGCCGGAATTTCCCAATCAACCTCGCCATCTTCCAGAGTACGGGGTACGTCCAGCGACAGCGGAGTTCGCACCCGTTTGCGCTTCCGCAACTCATCGTAAAACAAATTAGTGGCGATGCGGCTCAGCCAGCCCCGAAATTTAACAGGCTCTTGCAAACGGTTAATATTTCGGTAGACCCGAATCCACACTTCCTGAGCCAAGTCTGCTCGGTCTTGCCAGTCAGGGGCCAAGTGATAGAGAACCCTGTCTACGTGGGACTGATACCGCTTCAACAGTTCTGAAAAGGCCGTGGTCTCAGGTCGATTTCCTTCCTGACACCGCAACACCAAGTCATAATTAGAGAGTTTTTCGGCTGGCAATTGCACTCTTTGAACGGTCGCCACAACCGCAGACCAGGACACGGAAATAAAGTCGCTCATCGGTGGAATTGGCTCATCGAACATTCCACACTTTTTGACGTTAGGGGATCGTAACAAGTTCCCCTCTGCAATCTCAAATCTGAAATCTCAAATCTTAAATCCCTTGACTAATGCCCGACAACCTCGCACGCTCCAATACTAACCCAACTGCTAGAACCGTCAGCCCAATGTTCCTTTTTCCAAATCGGTACATTGTGTTTGAGCGTATCTATGGCGTACTGGCAAGCTGCAAAGGCTGAGTCCCGGTGGGGGCAGCCAACAGCCACCACTACGCTGATTTCGCCCACCTGCAAGTGTCCGACACGGTGGTGAATAGCGACCCGATTGACCTCGGCCCACTGGCGGCGGATTTCAGTAGCAATTTCCTGGAATACTCGCACGGCCATCGGTTCGTAGGCTTGATATTCTAGGGAAATTACTGCTTGACCGTCAGTTTGGTTGCGGACTGTACCGCTCATCATTACCACGGCTCCGTTCGCGGGGTCATCTGCCAAAGCGTATATTTCCTCTACAGACAACGGCGCTAAGGTAATGGCGAAGCTGTCTGATTCATGGCGTTGAGGAATTGTGCCGATCGAAAGTGTAGCGAAGGAGTTCATTGCGAAAGAAGTGGTGCTGGAGAAGTTAATTGATCTTGACACAAATCAAGTCGCGATGGATTTGTCTTGCATTCTTGTCGGGGACATAGGGCGACTAATCTTGAGACCCATCTTGTAGCACTGCCGAGGGCCCGGCGCCATCGCCCCGAACTTCTGCACGAGTGCGATCGGCTACACTATGACTGACCCGAAGCAAATTAAGATTGTGCTTGAAGACGAGCCGGATGCTTGTTCGATCGAATTAACTGCCCATCTTGCTGTAGCAATTCAATAAATAAGTAGCAAAACAAGTAGTGTCATTCGCAACTCAGTACAAGCAATTCCCAACCCCAATCGATAACTTCGTTCCCTTTTTAATGACACAGTTAAGTTTAATTCTGCCCGGAGTTCTAATCCGCGTCGGCAAAATTTTTAGCAGCAGATGTAAACTTTATTTATTTTTTTGTTCCGGAAAGCTACATAAATGACATGATATACCTGTGCAGAGTTCAGGAACATTAGCCAATACTCGGCAAAAGCAAGACCTTAACGCCCTTTTGTGGCTTTTATGAAACATAAGTTAATAATTTGGGCTGTTAATTGAGGTTTTGACCTGAGTCTGCACCAAGAAAGGTTAACAACAATCACGAGGAAACTATGGAAGCACTAGCATTGAGCCACTCTTTTGTTGCTTATGAATCTCCAGAGTCCGAACTCCAGGTCAAGTCGTTAGACCAACTGGGCTTGAAAATTCCTAATTCTGCATGGATAGGCGTTGCAGGTATGGCAGTAGCTCTATCTGTTCTGAGTGTCGGTGGCGAAGCCCAGGCTGCAGGTTGCTACCGCAAGTGTGGCCATCGCGCCCATCACAGCCATCACAGCTACGCCAAAGTTGTCACCAATGGCGGCCGACTGAATATCCGCCACCGCCCCAGTAGCTGTTCTGGTGTAATCGGCAAGTTATATTATGGAGACCACATCAAATTGACCGGTCGTTACAAAAATGGCTGGGCCCAACTCAAAGGTGGCGGCTGGGTATCTGCGTCCTGGCTCTCCTAACTCTTAACTAGATCACTTTACATTTCTAGAAAGAGTTTTAATCGTTACCCGGTCTGACCGGGTAACGATTCTTGTAAAGAGGCGATGGAGAGTGAAAATAATCAAATATCCGAAATTCATGACTAACAACTAACAGCCTAAACTTTACCGCCGCCGATTAGATAAAGTAATGCCATCCGCACCGCCACGCCGCTGGTAACTTGCTGAGATATCAGGCTAAACTGGGCATCGTCCATCAAATCCGAACTAATTTCCACGCCACGGTTAACTGGGCCAGGGTGCAACACCTTCACATCCGGCTTGCAGAGTTTGAGCCGATCGCGCGTAATCCCGTACAAAGAATGGTACTCTCGTAAACTCGGCAGCAAATGGTCGCTCATCCGTTCCTTTTGCAGCCGCAAAGTCATCACAAAATCAGCATCGGCCAAAGCCGGTTCAAGCTGCCAATGCAAAAATAATTTGCCTTCCCTACCATCGCCACACTCAGCAAACAACAGCGGTAGCAAAGTTGGCGGCCCGGCCAAATGAACCTCTGCCCCAGAAGCCGTTAGACTCCAAATATTAGACCTAGCCACCCGCGAATGTAAGATATCTCCCACCACAGCAATTTTTTTACCCGCTAAAAGTTCCAGCCGCGGACGTTCGGTATCTAACAGAGCACAAATAGTAAATAAGTCTAGCAAACCTTGCGATGGGTGTTCGTGCTGGCCGTCTCCAGCATTGAGAACGCTGACTCTCGAACCCAAGCGATCCATTTCCGAAGCAATTGTGCTCGGAACTCCAGCTTGTTCGTGCCGGATTACCATCAAATCCGTTCCCATCGCCAGATAAGTCTTAGCCGTATCCAGAATAGTCTCCCCCTTCGTTAGAGAAGAACTTCCAGGGGTAAAATTCAGCGTATCCGCTGACAGCCGCTTCGCCGCCAACTCAAAACTATTGCGAGTCCGGGTAGAAGGTTCAAAAAACAAATTCGCGACCACTTGACCCTGCAGGGCCGGCACTTTCTTCGTGCGGCGGCCGAGCACATCCCGAAAACTGGCTGCAGTTTGCAGCACCGTATCGTATTCGTCCGAGGTAAAATCAGCCAGAGTGAGAATGTGTCGCCTTGTCCAAGTCATACAATTTTAGATTTTAGATTTTAGATTTTAGATTGACTCAATCAGGACGGACGATGGGTTGGGAACTTGCTTGTACGCCCGCCCTGCTGTCGCCTTTGAATGTTCGATCGACATTTAGGGGTGGCGATCAACAGTATCCAACAATTTTTGATCGCTTTTGCGGTGAGTAGAGCTATAATCAGTTTATGTAGTTCACATCCCACTCTCACAGCGAACCCAGCGTCGAAGGTGAAACAGGTGTGGTTTACCCGCAGGAAAGCGGAAATTACGCTGTAGCAGCGAAAGCGCAGTAGTTGCAGTTTCTCCTACGCAAACTCAGCCTTTTCCAGAACAAGCCGAGCGCAGCCCTTGCATATACTACTATGTGGAAACAATTGAGGCGGCAAACCTTCCACTGCCGATCGACAGCATACAGTGCGACATTTCACAGATGATTAATTCTTTGAAGTCGGTCTTGACTATTCAGTCTTGCTTATAGGGCCTTGTCAAAACGAACAGTGTTGAGATACAAGTTGAATATGTAGCTTCCCGACTAAAATCTACACGTATCTTGGCTAGACTGTTCTTGGCGAAACTGCGATAAAGAGTGTGCGCTGGGAAGTGGTAATTACACAAGATTTAAACAATTCAAGAGGTATTATGAGCCAGAAGGTGATACAGCCGATGGTTAAGTTCCAGCGTCAGGTGCATTCTCTCGTCACGTCTGACATTATCAAGCCCACAG
Organism: Microcoleus sp. Pol12B5; assembly: GCF_036701335.1. Classification (NCBI taxonomy): domain Bacteria; kingdom Bacillati; phylum Cyanobacteriota; class Cyanophyceae; order Oscillatoriales; family Microcoleaceae; genus Microcoleus; species Microcoleus sp. Pol12B5. The sequence continues at coordinate 111,954 of NZ_JAUBQQ010000010.1, forward strand.
ACAGTATTTGGAAAATTGCTCTGCTTTACGGCGACGAATGGCCGTACTGGAAACAGCAATTGCTAGAGTTTGATTTTTCTATGCAAGACCCCGTGAGCGAATTGATAGCTGTAGAAGCTTGGGACGAAGAATAACAGAGGAGACGGAGGACTGGGGTGTCGGAGAGAAATTTCGAGGCGATCGGTAAATTTTCTTTCATAAATTTCTGTTGCTAAATTCTTCCCTCTTCCCTCTTCCTAATCAATTCTGACTTTTGGCTTTTGAGTTTTGAATTCTGACTTCTATTTAAAGGGAAGCTGCTAAAGCTCGAGCTAATTGTTGAGCAGTTTGAAAACGATCCCCAGGCTTAGCTGCCGTGGTTCGCAAAATGGTGTCCCGCAGCTTGGGGGCGATCGTCGGAATATTTTCGATCTTAAACCCGTAACCTCCAGCTATTTTCCCGTAAAAGTTTTGAGGGCTTTGGGCCGTCAGCAAAAAAATCAAAGTAGGCCCAATGGCATATAAATCCGACTGAGGGAGAGGCTGTCCCCGGTCTTGTTCTGGTGCGGTGTAGCCTTCAACGCCGATGCGAGTCCCTGGTGGAGTGCCGATTTCTTTAACGGCTCCAAAATCCAGCACTGTAATGCAATTGTCGCGGTGGCGCACCAGCAAATTAGCTGGTTTAATATCCCGGTGGACTATCGGGGGTTTTTGAGAGTGAATGTAGTCCAAAACCTCACAGGTTTGGATCATCCACTCTATTGCTTGTTGGGGAGCAACTGGCCCGCGGTTATAGATGCGTTTTTCTAAATCCTCGCCGTGGAGCATTTCCATCACCAAGTATTTTTTACCCCCTTCCACAAAAAAGTCAAAAAACTGAGGAATTCCCGGATGGTGGAGGGCTTTGAGAGTTTTAGCTTCACGTTCAAACAGTTCTTGAGCTTTGGCGATTTGAGCCATATCAGCATTCATTTCCTTGAGGACTACCAGAGAAGCAGCGGGGGAAATTCCGGGTTGTTGAGCTTTCGCTTTATCTCGATCCCAGGCTAAAGTCGTTGTCCCCATACCGCCTTGGCCCAAAGTTCGCAGCACTTGGTAGTGACGCACCGTGCGATCGACTTTAATCGGTTCGCCGCAGTGGATGCAGAATAAATTCCCCGGCGGGTTTCCCGCATGGGTACACCTCGGGGTCGCGAGATTGACAGTGGGGTTCGCCTCAATTTTGCCGCCAAGTTCAATATTAATAACTTGGAAATGCAGAATAGGGCCGCCTCGTGCCAACTGGATCAGGGCACCGTCGGATATCCAACCCTGAGACATGAGAATACCATTTACCAAAGTGCCATTTGTCCCCGAATTGACTAAGTACCACTGACTGGATCTCCCGTTATTAACTCTTTGCAATTCCAGATGTTGCCGCGACACTAGAGCATTGGGGATCACAACGTGATTGTCTGGAGAGCGGCCGATGCGAATAATGGATTCGCTCTCGAAACTCCACTGTTGCAGGGGGGTCTGTTTTTCTGGATCTAAAAGAGTCAGCAGCATTTTCGATTGATGTGGTTGAACTCCCTGATGTGGCAGTGAGAGTTGGCGGAAATTTACAGATTTGGGGCGTAGGGCTTTGAAAAATTAGAAATTAAAAATTAATTATGAGCTTCACACGTTAGTTTCAGGAAAACTTTATAATATCCTGATTATGATTAAAGATTTCATAAACAATAAGTGATTAATACTTTTTGGGGAACAATTATTCGTAAAAATTCTGAGGAGTCGATCGCTCCTTAAAACACAGTCTATCAATTTAAAAATTGCAACAACAAAAACTAGGTAAACAATCGCTAAACTTTTACGTAAATTTGATGTAGCAGCAGATTGTGATGTCAGCCCCACATATATATGTAGAGCAGACACTTCCCACGTTGCCCCGATAGCGATCGAGTATAAAACAGATTTCGCATTAGCCAGCCTGCGGACTCACTTCATTTTAGTTGATTTTTTTTAATTAGACCAACTATTTTTGTAAGTAAAAGCTCTTTCAACTATGATGAATCCACTTACTCTCAAGCAACTTTTTCCGGTAGATTCCCTGAACAGAGTCTCAAAATTAAAGCTACGGATAAATGGTTGGTAATCTACAGCTTGTCTGCAATAGTATGGGTCTGTAATCAGTTTTTTATCACTCAAACCGAAGCTGTTTTAACACCAGATACCTAAGAACAGAGCGAGCAGTAAAGCCTTGCCCGGAAACGGCAGAAGCTGTTTTTTTCTCTGCAAGAATTGCAGGTTTAGCCCAGGCCGTCACGTAGGAAAGACGCCACCTTTGAAAAAGTTGGCAGCATCCACATTCTAAAATCGAAATGCGCCTACCTGCGCCCGAATGATAATTGCCGTGATATTGTCGTGACCGTTGCGTTTGTTGCCCAGTTCAATCAACTGGGCAACTCCCTCGTCGAGATTGGCTTGGGGATTGAACAGGGGTTCAAGAGTGCTCTGCCAGTGAGTCTCCAAAAAATCATTATCTGTCAGGCCGTCGGAAGCCAAAATTAATAAGGTGTCTTCGCACAAGTCTAAAAACTGCACGTCAGGCTTGAGAAAATTACTGTCTCGCGGGCCGATGGCTTGAGTTAATTGATAGGCGTCGGGACGGGCATAAGCAGTTTCCGGGTCAACCCCGCGCTTTATTTCGCGCTGGCCTACTTCGTGGTCTGAGGTGATTTTTTCTAGGGTTTGTCCCTTTCTCAGTCGGTAGAGGCGGCTGTCGCCGACGTGGGCAACGGCGAAGTGGGTGTCTTGAACTAAGACTGCGACTAGAGTTGTGCCCATGCGGGCGCTGCCGGAGCGTCCGTCCTTTTGATTGATTTCAAAGATGGCTTTGTTGGCTAGCAGCACTCCCTCGCGAATGGTGTCTGCCGGAGGTAGTTGATTTTCCCAACGGGTTTGAAAGAATTCTCTGAGGGTTTCAGTCGCTAGTTGGCTGGCTACTTCTCCGCTGTCGTGTCCGCCCATGCCGTCGCAGAGAATGTAAAGCCCTTTGGTTTGAAAAATGCGACCGAAGGAGCTTTCGAGTTTGTTGAGCTGAGTCCAGATGCTGAAGAAGTCTTCGTTGTGGTCGCGCGTGCGACCAACATCGGTGAGACCTGCGTCTTCTAAGCTGTAAATCTGGAGTGGCATGGGCTGGGTTAAGACCTCGCCCACCTCGGGGGGCGACTCGTCGGGACTGCGGTAATGCCTGCGTGTCGGGGTTGAGCTTGGTGAAGGTGCGGTCTGGAGTTCGAGGGGAACTGTTTCTAGGCGCGATCGCAATTCTTCAATTGTGTTAATCTCGCCTCTGTACATTTGTTGCAGCAGTTCGAGCAAGGCGCCAAACTGAGTGCGATGATGATCGGACTGGCTAAATATCACCTGCCACAGTTGCCCCAAATCTACCAATTGCAGGTTTGAGCCGGCGGGTTCGGGATAGAGGTATTGCAGCCGCAAAGAAGCCAAGGAAAAGGAAGAGTCGGGGTTGACTCGCAAATTTGTCAGTTCTAACAAGCTTTGCCGACAGCGCCAGGGTTCTAGGGCAGCCCAGAGTTCTGTCATTTCGTGCAGCCAGTATAAAATTTGCTGGATGGAAGTTTCGGGCTGATTCCACCGTTCTACCAGCAGCGGCCATTGGGAGCAGTCTTCTAGGAGCAGGACTGCCTGTTCGTTGTCTGACCAGCTATCGTGAATGACTGGCAGGTTTTGAGAGAATTGCCACCGGAGTGCCAGGTAAGGTTCAGCTATGCCTTGGCAAAGCTCTGCTAAGGCGGGATTGGTTGAATTTTCTCCGCCTGTGATTGCTGCGGTATAGGGGGATGTTCGTCTGGCGACGCTGGCAGAGTTGGCTGCTAGCATGGCTTTGAGGGGTGACATTTCCAGTGGCTGACAGTCCAATACTGTTACTTCTACTGTGTCTGAGCGTTTTCTCGGCGGCACGGTTTCTAGGAGTTGGTAGCGCTGCTGAGTGTCTAAATAAGCTCCGGCTGGCTGGGAAGGGATTAAATATTCTGAATTGGGGATGGGGACTTCTGGAGATGGAGGGGAGGTGTCAGCTATGTTTGGGCTGTGGGGGTTCTCGGTTGCTTCCTGGATTTGTTGAGGCTGTGGTGCGGTTGTAAAATTGTGTTCAGATGGGGTTATTTCGCGCTCTGGTGCTGTAGTAGAGCTTTTTTGTGTTGTTTGCAAGGAGGCTGGTGCGATCGCCCCCACGGCTACCACAGCGTCTATTTCTCTGCTGCTGAATTCGCCGTCGCTTGGCTGTGGAGAAGTTGGTTCGACGGCTATTGGGGGTGCGTCAGTGGTGATTTCTGTTTTAATGCTGTCTGTGATTGGTTCAGCAGAGTGTTGGGGCGATGTAGTTTGTGGAACGATGTCTGGTTTTTGCGGAAACTCGGCTGGGGGTAGGGTTGACTCGTCTGGCTCGACTGCTGGAAAATTCGATCGACCGCAGATAATGGCCCGCCACACTTGACCTGTTGCGACGCCACAATTCTGACATTCTTTGGCGCTAAAAGCGACTTGGGCACCGCATTCGTGGCAAGGTTTGTAAATTAGGGAATTTCCGCACTGTTGACAAAACTTGTTTGGATTGGGATTTTCAAATTGGCAGCGGGGACACAGAAGCATAGGGGTTTTAAATGAGAGATGGGCGAGCGAGTTTGGCGGTGGGGAGTTTTGGGTTTTGGGCTGTGAGTTAGGAGTTATGAGTTTTGGGCCTGACTCGCAACGGATAACTCGCATTGCCCTATGCCTTATTTTATCGGGATGAATTCAGAACTAAGATATTTCTTAGAACTGAGATGTTGCCTCCGTGTCAGGAATAGACCTCTTAAGCCAGACCGGCAAAAATTTCTCTCGCTTCAGGAGACCAAAAGCCAGCCCCACCAGTGGTAACAGCGTGTGTAACCCATAAGCAAAGTTATCTCATGAGTGGAACGGGCCGGAGATTCCGTTCTTAACAATGGTGCAATATCTCAGTTAGAAGGGAATTGCTATAGAATCTTCTTGGAAAACGGTTTCTCGCGCGATCGACACAATGGTCGAAAGGGGTACTTCACAGAAATATTTTCGCCGGAATTGTTCTTCGGAGACGGCTGCTAGGAATTGCGCTGCAAAACGGGCAGCAATCGGGGAATTTGGCACTGAGAATTGAAGGGATTGGCTATCTAATAAGGGTTTGGGGATTTGATCGGGCGAGTCTTGACGCTGTGCGGTTTCGGGTTGTCTGGTGATGTGGAAAGCTCGATCGCGATAATTGATTTTAAAACCGAGATATGTTAGGGTTTTGAACCCTAGTTGCAGGGAGGTGTCGCTGATGCCTAGTTTTTGGCGAAGTTGCTGTCTGGTGACGGGTTTTTTGGTGCGGCTGAGGTATTTGGCGATGCCGATTAGCTGTTGGCAGATTTGCTGTGGGGGTACGAGTGGGGGTAATGTGTAGGCGATCGCGAGTTTTTTCTGAGTGTGCTGTGCTTGGCGAAACCAGATCCGCAGTTCGTCCCAGCTTGCGGGGCATTCTTTGAGGACGATCCAGTTTTCGCGATCGACCATTTCGGAATTGTAAACTAGATTGTCGATCGGCATTGGAGATTCTAAGTTTGTGCTGGCTGCTAACAACTCTTCATCGTTATTTGTATTGCGCCAGTCTACGATCCAATCTATTTTAGTCGGGGAATTGATTTGATTGTCTTCCGTGCGTTCCCGTAGTGCTACGAGGCGCACTTCATACCGCGATTTGTAAGTATTAAAATCTAGTTCAACCGTAACATCGCAGCGGCCTTGGGGAACTTCGTTTTGATTGTGTCCCCACCAAATACCTGGAAATCCCGTATCGCTAGATTCATCTCTAATTATAAATTCTGTTTTGATATATTCTACTTTTTGCCCTTTCAAATCCTTGATTTTTTGATTCCAGAGATTTTCAAACCAGCAGTTTTCAATCAGCAATTTGGGTGCGGGATTGCCCATACCGCAAGGTTCGAGCAATTTTAGTTCTTGAAATAAGTCCTTGCCTAATTCGGAGACAGTAATTTTTAGGTCGGCTTGAACGGGGGCGGCTGTTAAACTATCTGTGTTGTATTGTTGCCGCAGTTGCTGATTTACCGCATCGGTAAATAGGGGAATATTTTCAACGGGGAGACTCAATCCAGCAGCGAAGGGATGACCGCCAAATCTGTGCAATAAATGCGCTTGGTCTTTGACTAATTGGTAAAGGTCGATTTGATTGGCGGAACGGGCGGAACCCCTAGCAATTTTGGATGGGGAAAGTGTTGGTGATTCTAAATCTAAGAAAGAGGTGAATTGCGTTTCCGGGGAATTTTCATTAATTTCTTCGCTTCCTTCTGTGCAGAATAAAACCACGGGACGGCCGTATTCTTGGGCGATTTGTCCCGCTACTAATCCTAATACTCCTACCGGCCATTGCGGGTCGCTGAGGACGATGACGCTGGTGGTTGAGAGGTCAAGTTTGGCTAATTTGGCGGCGGCATCTTTGGCAACATCTTTTTGTAAAGATTTGCGCCGGGAGTTGGCAATTTCGGTTAAATTTGCTAATTCATCGCAGCGTTTTTTGTCGCGGCTGGTGAGGAGTTCTACGCAGAAGCTAGCGTCGCCTTGAATGCGGCTGACGGCGTTGATTCGGGGGCCGAGTCCGAAGGAAATGTCGGTTGGGCGATCGCCCGATCTTTTGCACAGTTCGAGCAATTTTGCAACTCCTGGGCGGGTGGGATTTGCGATTTGTTTTTGCAGTTGTTGGATGCCGATTTGTGCTAGGTAGCGGCTGTCTCCTGTAAGTTGGACTAAATCGGCAATTAAGCCGATCGCTACTAATTCTAATAAATCTGTGAGCGGGCGCTGCGGAATATCGGGTAATGTGTGATATAATGCTTCAACTAATTTGTAAGCTACTCCAACTCCTGACAGGTTAAATAGTTGGTGGTTTGGGGGAAAGTAGCGGGGATTGATAATGGCTGTAGCTGGCGGGCGATCGTCCGGTAATGTATGATGGTCGGTAATAATTGTATCGATGTTTAAGCTAGTCGCATATTCGATTTCTGCGATGTTTGTACTGCCTGTATCGCAGGTAATAATTAAGCGAATTCCCGCTTTTGCTAAGGCATCTATTCCTGTGATATTGAGTCCGTGAGATTCGGTTAATCGGTTGGGAATGTAATAAATTAGTTGGTCGTTTTGATCAAAAAATTCTCCCAGTCCGTCCCAAAGTACCGAGGTTGAGGTAATGCCGTCGGCGTCGAAATCTCCCCAAATTGCCACTTTTTCGGCGCTTTTTCGTGCTTGCTGGATTCTTTCTATCGCCCAGTTCATTTCTAGTCCGAATTCAAAGGGACTTGCTGGTTGGTAAAGTTGGGGATTTAAAAAACCGGGTATTTGTTCGGGGTTTTGAATTCCTCTATACCAGAGAAGTGTGGCGGCATAGTTTCCGGGTAGTTCTGGTGCATGGTTCCTGACAGCTTGGATCAGCCAATCTGGGGGTTGGGATAGGAGTTGACTTGGCAAAATTTGAAGTAGTTCAGTCATAAGTTATTTCATTAATTCCTGTAGGGGCTGGTTCACAAACAATCTTTCATTCACATCCACAATATCTATAAACCCGCCCCCACCGGGCGACTAATAGTTGGCATAGTAAAAGATTTGAATTAAATAGACATTTCCTCAATAATAGCAAGATTGGGTAGCCAATCTGTGGGAGTTTCTGCGGAAAGATTGGATGAGGAAACTGTGTTGTCTGTTGTGCGGTTGCAGCGAGTGGCAAATTGACAGGAATTGCAAAGATTAGAACTAATTTCTACTTGGGGTAAGAATTCGCCGCCTTCGGTATAGCGCTGTCGCCACTCGGTTAGCTGCTGCAATAGCTTGGTTAAATCTTGTTTTGTGCGATCGTGTTCTGTTTGGTTGTAATAAAAGGTGAGTTTTTGCGGCGGTTCTTCTCCTTGCAATTGTACAAACCAGTATGTCATGGAAACTTGTTCTGGGGAATAATCGCTGGTTTCTACTAAGACGTATAAATAGAGGCGAGTTTGCCAACTTTCAGCTATCCATTTTGATTTTTGAGGGCGCGGATAGGTTTTCCAGTCGAGAATTTGGGCGGCGTTTGGTTCTGCTATTAGTAAGTCATAGATAACGGTGAATAGGTAGTCTTGGAAAATTAGGGTGCGGGGATGTTCGGCTTGGCGGAAAATTCGATCGCTATTTTCTGAATTGGCGAAAAGTTCGGGTGCGGTGTTGATAAATGCTGCCACACACCGTCCCAGTTCGGGGTCTTGTTGGATGATAAATTCAATGGGAAGTCCGAGTTCTCGCTGCTGCATTAATAGGTGAAAGTGGCTTCCCCATGTGAGTTTTTCTTTGTGTTCTGGGGATGCGGTGGTGGCGAGTAGTTCTAGGTAGCTGTGTTGGAATTTGCGGGGGCATTCTTCGAGGATTTTGAGTTGGGTTTGGGAGAGTCGGAGCATTTTTTTATGATTTTATATTTTATATTTTTTATGATTGTAAGGGAGGCGACTGGTCTTTCTTTTGACCGCAGATTGAGGCTGATGATGCAGATGGACGCCGATAATTTTGATCGCGTTTTTGGGCAAGAGTGCGATCGGTTTTTGGGGCTAGAGTGCGATCGCTTTATACATATAAAAGCTGATTAGGGATTTCATCAGCAGTTAGCGTATTTAATAAAATAGCAACCCGTTGAGCAATCTCATAGGCGTTCTTTTGAGGAATCACAATAATCCCAGAATGTTGTTTTCCTTCTGTCATATAATCTAGATGCAGTCGCTCAAAGTCTACGCGATTATGGGTGGGCAAACATCGCTCCATAGATGCTGCGTAAGCTAATTTTTGGCTATCGGATTTACTCAGCATTCCCTGTTCGCTGGTTGTCATCACATCGAACCCTCTAGCCAGCAGTAAAGTAGCTACAAGCCTAGAAACATCTTCATCTGTATAAATGGTTGCAAACAGTTTCACGGCTTTCTAATTGCAGCTTTAACAGCAGGATGAATCAATTCTTCAGGAATTCGATTGCGCTCAATATAAGTATTTATTTCTTCTTGGTTATCTAAATAAAAGCTCAGCGCGTCAAAAATTTGAGCTAATTTCAGGTGAGGTAAGTGCATGGGGATTTCTTCAGGAGTAATACCCAAACGCCACAATTCCACGATCGCCCGAACGGAAGTCCTGGTTCCTGCGATAATTGGTTCGCTTTGCAAAATTTCAGGGTGACGTGCGACATAACGCGAAACAGATTGTACATTCATGGCAGATTAACAGGGCAGATATATTTTTATTATATGTTATTATTTAAGCTAAAAGTGTGCCAAAAATTGAGAAGCATTAAGCGCGATCGCCCTTTTTTACAAGTGCGATCGCCCGTTCAGATCGATCCAACGCTAATTAATCTTCCCCTAACTCTAAAAACAATAATTCCAAGTCTCGATCACCCCGCAGAACGCGAGCAATATCAATCCCGTCCGATCTCGGGTAATAAAAAATTAAATAATCCCTAACAATAAATCCGCGCAAGTTGGGGGATAACCTCTCATAGCGTTTGCCCATATTGGGAAATTCGGCGACAAGTTTACATTTTTGACGAATTGCATCAAAAAGCTCGCTGGCTGCCCTGGAACTATTGCCAGCAATGTACTCACAAATCTCATTCAAGTCTCGGACGGCTTCATCTGAAAATGTATAACTGTTCATGCCCCTGACTGTTCTCTTCGATCGATCTTTTCTTGAATTTGGGCAAACACGAGTTCTCCATCTGTCACTTGTCCCTTAGCAATTTGTGCAGTTCCCACTGCTATTTTCTGGCGGAGTTCTTCGATGCGTTGTTTTCGTTCTCTTAAAAGTGCGATCGCTTCTCCAATTAGTTCTTCAGCGCTGCCATATTTTCCGCTTTGAACTTGCGCTTGAATAAACTCTTCGTATTCCGGCTTTAAGACAATATTCATTGACTTGCTCCTTTAAATCACAGAAAGGTTACTGCACGATCGTGACATCTTTTGTAGATTAGCTTAGCACAAATATCAACATTCTCAGAGATTGTGGCAGCCCTAGAGTCGAGCTTGAAAAAATTATTGTGAATCGCGTGCGATCCTCTTCGAGGGCTTCGCTAACGTACTTTTCGCCAACTTCTCTACAACTTCCCAATTTGTTGAGCAAACCACATCGCAGCCGTCCCATTTCCCTCACCCAAAAGTTTTAAAGTCTCTGATAGTAAAGCAATTGGCAATCCCTCAAGCGCACCGGAAATTTCGCATTCGTGATATTTCCCGTTTTCCTGCAAGCGAAATGCCAAAACTCTCTCGCCCTTAATATCTACTACCCAATACTCAGGAATTCCCAAAGCAGCATACAACCGCTTTTTTTCATCTAAATCGCTGGCCAAAGTCGTATCGGAAGTTTCTATCACTAAATCGGGAATTCGCGATTTATTTAGATTAAGTCGGCGCGGTTCCCCTTTTTGCCACTGGATGAACTCTCCGCCGACATATAAAATGCGATCGGGCGCACCTCCTCCCACCTTTGGCTTCTCAATTACACATCCGCCCAAATCATCGAAAGCTTGTCCTCCTTTGCTGACAAACCAGGCGTAAAATACCAGCGTCAAGAGGTTGTTAAATCTGGCGTGCTGAGGCCCTTCATTACCCATGTCTATCCAAAGATATCCTTCATAAAAAAATATTCTGGCTTCCTCCAAAGATGGATCTTCGCAGGCTGCTACATAATCTTCCCACGTCGCGACTTGCCATTGGGGAATTTCGCCCACTGGAGACACGATGAATTTTGCAGTTGTAGAAGTCATGATTTCAAAGCAAATTAAGGATAAAATTATCCTAACTTAGGTTGATATTTATCTGCTGCGGTAATTGGTAGTTAGTAATTTGTCAATTTTTATAACCCCCCTTTTTTCAGGGGGGGGATCAGATTCTTCTGCTTATCGCATTGCTGTGGGCGCCGCCATTGGTACTTCTAAGTCTGGTTGCAAGTCAAAAACTACGACAAGCGTTGTTTGAGGCATCAGTTGACGCAGACACAGCAAGTGCCCGTCAGCATCCGATCGACTGCGAAATCGCCCCACAATCGCCCGCTGCATACTGGGCATGAGTTTGGCAATCGCCCAAGGGTAAAGGCGTTTTTGGTACGCGATCGCCCCAGGATTCGCAGCGAAGCCCTGTTGATAACCGTTTTGTGGCATGATGGTTTAGTATTCTCTATGGACTACAGGAAAGGGCGTTAGTAAGTCTCTTGCCGGAAATCGACTAACGCCTCTACTACTATGATTAAACACCAAACTCACCTCATGTGTCAATACTTGGCGCTAAATATTAACACTCCCTATATTGAAAGGTTTATTCAGCTATGGATTTGAGAGCCTTGAGAGAACGTGCAGGGCTGACAATCTTAGACGTAGCACGGGAACTAGAATGCGCGGAGTCTTCAATTCGCAACTGGGAAAAAAGCCGAACCTTGCCAAAGATGGAAGTTTGGCAAGTATTCCGAATGCGAGATTTGTATCGATGTAGCGAAGCGGAGTTGATGCTAGCTGTCAGAAAGTCAATGCCGACGGAAAAGAAAGAACAGACAAAACTGACGAAGTAACAATATTTATGAAGTCTTGAACTGTTTGCAAAAGTGATAGATTTTTGATTTGTAACCGCAGATGCACGCGGCTAAACGCGGATGAAGGAAAGATAAATTTAGTATAAGTTAAGGGGCGATCGCACTTAATCACACATCACAAAATCACTCTTTTGTCAAGACAAAAACACTGTCTTTATTTCCCCGTCCAATCCGCAAATCCTTATCCAAATAAGTAATATCCAGCCATCCCTGCTGTTCGCGAGTATCCAGCCCGAAATCTACAGCAGCGAACTTTTTCCCCGACTCAATCTCATCGATAAACTTCCCCGGATATTCATAGCCAATCAACCTGCTTAAACCTACAATAGACCGCTCAAACTTCACCTGCACTCGCCGTTCCGAAGTTGGCTCAAATCTCGCTGCTACACTGACAATTCCTTCCAAATAAGGCAAGCCGTAAAGTTCGCCAATATTGTAAATTTTAGATTCTTTGACGCGGATAGATTGATAAATTTGACCCAATTTTACCAAGGGAAAACTGTCAAGATTCAGCAGTTCGCCGCTGGTTGTGTACAATAACCGCCAATCACCATTTAAAAGCTCTGCGGCTTCGACAGGGCGTGGTGTGGGGTTGTAATCTTCCAATTGGGCGATCGCACTTAAAATCGCTTGTTTGTCGCTGGGAGTCGCCAGCAAACCACGATTCTTACCAGCAATTATCTCTAAGAGTGCAGATTTTCTCAGCATAGATTTTTTTAGGAAGAGGGATGAAGAAGGAAAAAATATTCTTGAGTTCGCGTTCAATATTATTTATAAATTACGCGACAAGTCGTTTTTAGCGCGCTTATTATTGGGTTTGTCTGTGTCCAGTGTGCACCCTACATTGATTAATGACTAATAACTAAGATACCAAATTTCACCAGATAGAGCATCGTCCGATATAGGTATGCTAATTCTTGCTCGTTTTTAACGTAGCGTCGGATAACTTCCCCCACGCTGATCGCACCTTCCTGCTTAATTGTATCCAATATCTCCATCTGAATGTTAACAGATATTCTCCTATCTTCACCAAAACTGGTAAACCTAATTGTCTGTACCTGCTTTAAAAGTTCTGGTGTGGCGATCGCACCCAGACTCAGCATCATCTCATTGCTTAAACTTCTAGTCGCATAATTACCCAATACCCGAAACGGATCGTCGCCTAGGGGATAAGGCGGCTTCCCGGCTTTTAAAGGTGCTGACTCCGGTGCCACGAGGCGAATTTCTGCTAATTCCCGCCACAATTGTTCGTAAGCAGCAATTACTACTTTCCAATCATAAATTTCCCTCGCCCTTTGTCTGGCATTTTCCCCCATCCGCTTTCTCAATTCGGGGTTTTCAATTAATTGGCACAATGCCAGGGTGCAAGCATCAATGTCTACTGCTGTGGCGAGGGAAGTGTGACCCATGTAAGTCGGCCAATTTAAGCTGCCGTCAAGATAATTTAGGGCTAAATCTAAACAAGATTCCGGGGGCGGTATGAGTGTGGGAATGCGGAATCCGTCTATTTCGTGGCGTATAGATTCTTTGTATCCGTTCCAATCAGAGACTATGGCCGGGAGTCCGTTCGCCATAGCTTCAATTGGCGTCAGTCCGAAGGATTCTTGAATGTTGTCGGACAGCGAAATGAAAATGTCGGCGGCCGACCAAATATTTATTCTAATTTCCGGCTGTCTCCCATCTAAAAAAATAGCATTCACCGAGGGACAAAATATTTGTGCACTATTTTTAAAGTCGGGTTCTTCTCTCGGATCTTCGATCCAACCGGCTTGAATTAAGTGGATTTTGGCTTTTGTCTGTTGTGCGGCCCGTTCTAGGGCGATGTACATGGGTACCGGATGAGCTTTTGCAGAAAAAGTCAATCGACCGACAAATAACACAACAATATCTTCGGGAGAAATGCCGAGTTCTTGTCGCATTTGGTGGCGACTATTAACTGCTTCCACACCCTGCGGAAACGCGCTGCAATCCACTCCTAGGGGAATAACGGGGAATTTGACCAAAATCTCCGGTTTACCGCCGTTGCGCTGGGCTAAATATTCAGACCATTCCCTCATAACTCCTTCTACTGCTGTTTTCACGGCGGCAGAGGTGCAGATCAGGGCGTCCCAAGGCTGCATGGGTGCGGTGATCAAATCGCCGATCGCCTCCATGATGTATTGTGTAGCGATCGTGTGAGTAACGCCGCAAACGCTGTAGGCCCGCTGATCGACAAATCTGCGCGCCCACACCATCTGCGACAGAACCGGATCGGGTCGGTAAAGTGTGCCCGGTTGAGATAGCAAATCCGGTCGTTCCATCGGAATCCAGCGAACTTTCCGAGGTTTTTGCAGCCAAGGTTGGATGTGCGAACAAAACTCCTTAAAGGTTGTTTCGCTATCGGCGCAACAGTAGAGAGAGTCAGCGGTTCCGTGTTGGACTAAGCTTTTGAGAAACCCTTCTCCGGCTGAATGACGCCCCAGAAGTTTTTTGCCTCCGGTGTGGTAGCCCTCTTTGTTATATAAAACCGCTGCTGTTATATCCATTCTGAGATTTATTGCTTGAGAGTTGACTGAAGAAGCCAGAGGGCATTCGGGCTCAGGCTTTGATGAAAAACCAGGAGACTGTTGTGAATCAAACCCTTGCCGTTAAAGAAGCTTGCAGAATAGGATCGCCTCGTGTCCCGCGATATCTTAAAGACGATCGTCTTAGAGTACAATGCTTACGGCTAAAGAAGGATTGGCAAGAGCGGATTTTAGTGCTATCCTCATGCCCATGCTTGGGGGCGATCGCCTTTTGGGTCTCCCATCTTATCCGATCCGGAACCAAACAGTGCCTGTGGTATAATGCTTTAGCCTTGCTAAATGCCCGATTTGCAAGTGCTTGATCAAAGGAGCAGTTCGTCGGCAAAACGTTACCTCTACTCGATCGCGTCTTTGTCTTTAAAAACCGATAATCATGTACAACCCATCTCTGCGTCAAATTCCTCGCCACTTACCTGCGGATGTAATTCCATTAAAACAGCAATCTTCTCTTTTAGACTGGTTGGAATCTAACAATCGCCTGTTAGCAAGGGATGTCCAAGAACCCGACTATCTGCACGAAGAAGAAATTTCTGAACTGATGGCAGTTGACGACAGTCCTTACGATGATTTAGAAGAGGAAGTAGAAGAGGATGTGAGTGTAGGCGAAGAATAACGGGTAGAAGGGTGAAGAAATCAACCGGAAACAGGGAAGAAAAACTCAGAGATTTCTCAATCTCCTGTATCGCACCCTATTCCCCATTGTCAATTGCTTATTCTCAAATAGTGTGTGGTGAGGAGTGTTATGGATAACTTTTTGGATGAGAAAATCCCTTTTAGTCTGCCTTTCAAACTTACAGGCAAGAATTTATTCCTGCTGCTGGGTTTGGGGCTCGGCACTGTAGCGATCGGTTTAGATGTAGTAGCGGGTAGATTTTTGAATTTACCTACATCGCTATTTATGCCGCTAGTTGTTTGTGCTTTAGTTGCGTCGGGGTTGGGCTATGCAGTTGTGCCCGTACTCCAGCAACTAAAAGCAGGACAAATTATTCGCGAAGACGGCCCCCAAGCCCATTTGAAAAAAGCGGGAACGCCGACAATGGGAGGCATCTTTTTTATACCCGCAGGGGTAGCAGTCGCTTTACTTTGGTCTAAGTTTAACTCAGATGTTGTTGCCGTATCGGCTTTAACTCTAGCTTACGGTTTCATTGGCTGGCTCGATGACTGGCAAATTCTGCGACGCAAGTCGAACAAAGGTATTTCACCTCGGATGAAATTGGCTTTGCAAATAAGTTTTGCTGCTCTATTTTGTCTGTGGCTGATGTTTCATCAACCTGCAATTTATACGAATGTTGCTTTGCCTTTCGGTTGGGTATTGCCATTAGGTTTGCTGTTCTGGCCGCTGGCTTGTTTTGTGCTAGTTGCCGAAAGCAATGCTACTAATCTTACCGATGGTGTTGACGGGTTGATGGGCGGTTTGGGGGCGATCGCACTTTTGGGATTGGGCGCATCTGTAGCGTCAACTTCGCCAGAATTAATGATATTTTGCGCTTGCATCAGCGGCAGTTGTTTCGGTTTCTTAGCACACAACCGCAATCCAGCCAAGGTGTTTATGGGCGATACAGGTGCTTTAGCTTTGGGCGGTGCGTTGGGTGCAGTAGCTTTATTAACAAATAGCCTTTGGATATTATTAATTATCAGCGGGATTTTCTTTATTGAAACGCTGTCAGTAATTGCTCAAGTAGGTTATTACAAAGCTACAAAAGGGCCTGATGGAATCGGCAAGCGTCTGTTAAGAATGGCTCCACTGCACCATCATTTAGAGTTGTGCGGCTGGTTGGAAACTCAGGTTGTTGGGATCTTTTATTTAACTAACGGGGCGTTAGTGTTAATGATTTTGATGTTTACTAGCAACAGTTAACAGCGGATTTGGTAACGGTAACGGATTGTGCAGGGGATGCAAGAGATATTTTGTGCAATGTTCAAAAACAAATAAGATGCCCGTTCTACAGGAACTCAATGCAGTTGTGGAACGGGCATCTTGCCCGTTTCAGGCTCAAAAACTAACTCAAAAAACTGGCTTTCCGGCCTGTTCCACTCGCTTGAAAATAAGGATGTTGAGGAGTTGTATCAGTTTGTGGAGAAAGGCACAGAAGTAGACATTATTCGATAAGTTAAGTTGCCATAAAACTTGTTAGTAATAATGACTTTACTCCTAATTGACTCAAAAAGCTGCATAGAGGGCTAATGAACAGTGATGGGTTTTTACCTCAAGTTTCGGTGGTTGTGCCTGTTTACAACGGCGAGATGGATTTGCCGGAGTTGATCGAGTGCCTGCGATCGCAAACTTATCCGATCGACAGTGTAGAATATCTCTTAGTAGACAACAACAGTCGCGATCGCACTTTAGCAATCCTCGAAACAGCAGCTAAGTTGGATCAGATAACCATTCGCCACCTCACCGAAAACCAGATTCAAAGTTCCTACGCCGCCCGCAATCAAGGAATTCGCGCATCAACAGGCGAAATCATTGCATTTACCGATGCAGACTGTCGCCCGGAATCTGACTGGCTGGAAAATTTAGTTAAACCCTTTGTTGACTTAGAAGTAGGAATTAGCGCTGGGGAAATACTCGCATTGCCCGGTAAAACTATCTTAGAACAACACGCCGAGCGCCAAAATACTTTATCTCAAAAACATACACTCGCTCACCCTTTTTGTCCCTACGGCCAAACCGCCAACTTAGCTGTACGGAGGCTCGTTTTACAACAAATAGGATTATTTCGCCCTCACCTCACCAGTGGCGGCGATGCTGACTTGTGTTGGCGGATTTTGCGGGAAACATCCTATCAATTACATTTTGCTCAAAATGCGATCGTCCGACACCGCCACCGTTCTACAATAAAACAGTTGCAAAGTCAATGGTATCGGTACGGCGAATCTAATAAATATTTGCACGAACTCCACGGTGTCGATTTGATGCGAGAATTCACAACAGGCGAATATTTTTACCGGCTGGCTAGGTGGCTGTTAAAGGAATTTCCGGTTGCGGCGGCAAAAAGTGCGCTCGGCTCTTCGGAGCTGGTAGACTTATTCAATACGCCGATCGGTTTTTTGAATGTTAGGGCAAGGGCGATGGGGCAGCGCCAAGCCAAACTTCCAGAATCAGCTTGGGACATTGAGCGGTTTTAATCGGCTTTAATATTTTAGAGCAATAAATCATTGTTCGATCGCACTTGCGATCGACAAATATTCGTTTGTACACAATCCGCCCCTATATATACCTATAAGTAGAGTTTATCGGTACCGATAAATATGCTGAATCAGAAATACGATAATTTAACGCAATACTTAATATAAAATTAATAAGTCTATTCTTTCCCCCTAGTCTCAAAACAACGAGTAACTCGAATTCTGACGCCAAAATAGCCTCTAATTCTGCCTTCTGGCTTTTCAGTGCTGTCGTCAGCGCGATCGTAATTATTCTCAGAATTTTAAATTTTTGTAACCTTTACAGGTAATGCCAATGGCTCAAATCTTACTCCAGACGGTTTGGTTTATACCTTGCTATCCACTCATCGGTGGAGTTCTGTCGATGCTGTGGTTTCCGGCAATTACCCGTCGCACGGGGCCAAGACCATCCGGTTACGTGAACGCCATCTTAACCTTGTTCGCTTTCTTACACGGCGTCATCGCCCTCACAGCTATTTGGAACCAACCAGCGCAACACCAGTTCATTCCCTGGCTGAATGTAGCAGGTTTAGACTTAACCATTCCCGTTGAAATCTCTGCTGTCACCGTCGGGGCGACAGTTTTAATTACCGGACTGAACTTGCTAGCGCAGATTTATGCTTTCGGTTATATGGAAATGGACTGGGGCTGGGCTCGGTTGTTTTCCTTGATGGGGCTGTTTGAAGCGGGGATGTGCGGCTTGGTACTGTGCAATTCTCTCTTCTTCAGTTACATGATTTTGGAAGTTCTGACTTTGGGTACTTACCTGCTAGTCGGGCTGTGGTTCAATCAGTCTTTGGTGGTGACAGGAGCCCGCGACGCTTTCTTAACCAAGCGGGTGGGAGATTTATTCCTGCTGATGGGAGTAGTCGCAATTCTGCCGCTGGCTGGAACTTGGAATTTTGACGAGTTGGCTGTTTGGGCTCAGACTGCAAAGCTTGACCCTACTGTAGCGACGCTGTTGAGCTTAGCTTTGATTGCCGGGCCGATGGGTAAGTGCGCTCAGTTTCCCTTGCACCTGTGGCTGGATGAGGCGATGGAAGGCCCGCTGCCGGCGACAATTTTGCGGAACACCGTAGTTGTGGAAACTGGTGCTTGGATTTTGATTAAGTTGCAGCCGGTGATTGCTTTGTCGCCAATCGGACTGAAGACAACTATTATTGTAGGCGCTGCGACGGCGGTTGGTGCTTCATTAATTGCGATCGCCCAAATCGACATCAAGCGCACGCTTTCTTATATAGTCAGCGCTTACATGGGCTTAGTATTTATCGCCGTCGGCACCGGGCAAGCCCAGACAGCCCTGACATTGATATTTGCCTACACCTTAGCAATGGGTTTGCTGGTGATGAGCATCGGTTCGGTAGTTTGGAACAGCGTCACTCAGGATGTCCGAGCTCTCGGCGGTTTGTGGGGAAAGCGGCCGATATCGGCCATATCGTTTATTGTCGGTAGCGCGGGATTGGTGGGACTGCCGCCCTTCGGCTGTTTCTGGGCTTTAGAAGACTTCACATCCTGGCTTTGGCAAACTCACCCTTTCTTGTTAGGAATAGTGCTGTTTGTAAACGGCGTCACTGCTTTTGGCTTAGTGCGCGTCTTTGGTTTAGTTTTTGGGGGCAAACCAAAGCAAATGACCGAACGTTCGCCAGAAGTTCACTGGCCTTTCATCTTGCCGATGACTGTTTTAATGGGCTTTACTTTGCACGTTCCGCACGTGCTGGCGACGTGGCAGTTATTGCCTGGGGCGAGTTTTAATTATACCGCCACTGGACTGCTAGTTTTGTCAACGGCGATCGGCATCGGTGCCGGAGCATTTGTTTACCTGAACGAGAAATGGGAAAAACCTGTGCGAATTGGTTCTGAAGCTTTGCAAGACTTTTTTGCCTACGACTTTTACACTGCCCAACTTTACCGCGTCACAGTGATATTTGCAGTCGGTTTAGTTGCTCAAATCATCTCCTGGTTCGATCGCAATATTGTTGACGGATTCGTAAATTTAGTCGGTTTTGCAACGGTTTTAGGCGGGCAAAGCCTCAAATACAACGTTAACGGTCAAACTCAGTTTTACGCCCTGACAATTCTGTTCGGAGTGGCAGTTTTGGGACTGCTGATAAGCTGGCCACTGCTAGCTCGCCTGTCGCTGATTGTGGGCGGGTAAAGAAATATAAGCTTGAAGATTTTAGGTGACAGTTTTCATCTAAAATCTTAAAAACATGAAGTCTTGAACAAAGATTTCAAACTCGTTCAAATAAGGCAGCATAAATGAAGTCAAACCACAGACAATTCAATCTTTCCCGGCGCAATTCCCTCAAATTTGTCGCAGGTGCTATTGGTACAGGGATACTCGCAGCACGAGCAGGCGCTGATTTGGCTGCACCCGAACCGGCAATTGCTCAAAATGACTCGACTCCCGATGCAGCTCTGCAAAAGTTAATGGACGGCAACAAGCGGTTTGTTGACAGAAAACGCCAAAGTCCCCACCAAGACTTTGGGCGCATCACCGAAGTTGCCAAATCTCAAAAACCCTTTGCTGCTATTCTCGGCTGTGCAGATTCCCGCTTTCCTTCGGAATTTGTCTTCGATCAAGGATTTGGAGATTTATTTGTCTGTCGCGTGGCCGGAAATGTTGCTACCCCAGAAGAAATTGGCAGCCTGGAATTTGGCACGCTGGTACTGGGAGCAAAAGTGCTTATGGTAGTCGGGCATGAAAGGTGCGGTGCGGTAGACGCAACCATCAAAGGATCTCAAGTTCCCGGTCAAATTGGAAGTTTGATCGACGCTATTAAGCCGGCTGTAGAAAGCTCGAAAAACCAACCGGGCGATAGTCTAGAAAATGCCGTCAAAGCGAATGTTATGCTGCAAGCTAACAGGCTGAAAGCCTCTCCAGTTATCTCTAAGTTAATTCAAGAGAATAAACTGAAAGTTGTGGGTGGATACTACGATTTAGATACCGGAACCGTCACTATTATTCCTGAGTCGTGATGCAATTAGAGATTGATGATTGGGGGAAACTTTAACATATAAACTCTCAAGTTATCAAAGAGAATAGGCGACAAAATAGATTCTTTACTCTTCACTCTTCACACATTATGCTTAGTGCCTTGCTCTGGTTGCCCGCGTTGGGCGCTGCGGTAGTCGGGTTCCTGCCCGGAAATCTCAATGGGATGCGTCTGCGTTCAATAGCCTCGGCTTTTGCGGCAGCTATTTTCATTTTGAATATCTGGCTGTTGACTCAATTCGATCCAGCCAATTCTGGACTGCAATTTCAAGAATATTTGCCTTGGATTCCACAATTAGGTTTGAGCTACAACTTGGGCATTGACGGCTTGTCCTTGCCGCTGCTGGTTTTAAGTGCTTTGTTAACGCTATTAGTCATTTACGGCACTGGCGAAAAGATGGAGCGCCCCCAGCTTTACTACGCTTTGATTTTGCTAATCAATGCTGGTGTGGCGGGAGCTTTGATGTCTCAAAACTTGCTGCTGTTTGTACTGTTTTACGAACTAGAATTAATTCCTTTTTACCTGTTGATTGCGATTTGGGGCGGAAAGCAGCGGGAATACGCTGCCATGAAGTTTTTGATCTACACGGCAGTTTCGGGACTTTTAGTGCTGGCAGCATTTTTGGGTGTGGCTTGGCTGAGCGGTTCTTTAAATTTCGATTACAGTGCGATTACTACTAAAGAATTGCCGAGAAATTTGCAGTTAATCCTGCTAACAATTTTGCTAATTGGGTTGGGAATTAAAATTCCCTTGGTGCCGCTGCACACTTGGCTACCGGATGCTTACGTCGAAGCTTCGCCAGCAACAGCAATTTTGCTGGGAGGGATTCTGGCGAAGTTGGGAACTTACGGTTTAGTACGGTTTGGCTTGCAGATGTTTCCCGAAACTTGGTCGATTATAGCTCCGGTTTTAGCGATTATTGGGACTGTGAGCGTGATGTACGGGGCTTTGAGCGCGATCGCCCAAAAAGACATCAAGCGCATGGTAGCCTATAGTTCGATCGGGCATATGGGCTACATCCTCGTTGCCTGCGCCGCGGGTACGAAGTTGGCATTAATCGGTGCAGTCGGGCAAATGGTAAGCCACGGCTTAATTTTAGCTTTGCTATTTTATTTGGTAGGCATCATCGAAACCAAAGTTGGCACGCGGGATTTGGACGTACTCAACGGTTTGATGAACCCGATGCGGGGTTTACCCACTGCCAGTTCCCTGTTAGTTTTGGGCGGCATGGCAAGCGCCGGAATTCCCGGTTTGGTGGGTTTTATTGCCGAATTTTTAGTGTTTCAAGGCAGTTTCTCGATCTTTCCAATTCCAACTTTACTCTGCATTTTAGCTTCGGGTTTAACAGCAGTTTACTTTGTGATTCTGCTCAACCGCACCTGTTTTGGGAAGTTGGACAATGCCACGGCTTACTACCCTCCAGTTATGTTTGCTGAAAATATGCCGGCGCTGGTTTTGGCGGGCATCATTTTTGTGTTGGGAATTCAACCTGCTTGGCTGCTCAAGTGGAGCGAATCTACTACAAATGCGATCGTTGCTACTCTGCCGGCTGACAGAAATACCCAAGTTGCTATTAGCTATCCCCTAGAGCACTTGGATATCGAAATCGCGTCTACACAAACGAAGTCCGCCTCGGCAGACTAAGCATTTACTCGTTTCCAGGCTCTGCCTGGAAACGCAGATCCAGAGTATCTGCCTCCTATTTTCCGGCTTGCCGGCCTGGATATCGGTTCCCAAGCAGAGCCGGAAAACCAGTTAAAGAATCGCAGCTTTTTGCAATAATTCAAAATATTTAGATTCACCCAATCAAAGGAAGAAACAATGGTACAAACCCCTAATAAACCAGCAACAAAACTACCTCCTTCTAAACACGAATTTGCCGAAGTAATTCACAGGCTAGAAGCAGGCGGTGCGATGATTCCAGATACGCCGGAAAATCTGATGCAAATCATCGCTATTTGGAAAGCTTACGCGGTGCCGATGGACTTTTACTGGCGGGACTTGCTTTACATCGCCGAACGGGTATTTTTACACCCGCTTCCTTTCTTTAAATACTTTTTACCCCAAGAGTATTTAGATTTACAAAATCACTATGCAGGTGACGGTGCAGATTTGCGGATTTGGCGCGGGACTGGCAGCGTTCACCCGGAACTCTTGGAGTTCATGGAGAAGGGTGAAACTGGTAAACTCCCGCGGCTGTTTCACCATTTGTGGCACGATCGCATTAACATGGAATTTGCCGAAGAGTGCATGAGGTCAATGCTTTGGCACCGGGGCTTGTACGTGCCTACCAATCAATTCGATCCTTATTTGGACAGTGACGAATATAAGGCTAATGCCGATCGGGCAATTAAAGCTTACTTCAAAAAAGACCCGTTCATGCTGGCACTTCACAAAGCATTTCCCGAAATGTTTTTAGAACAGTGCCGCCAAATGTCTTATTACAGCAATCTCGGTTTATTCTGGGAAGTCATGGCGCCGGTGTTTTTTGAGGTTTCCGACTTGTACGACGAAGGGAAAGTTACCACAGTCCCACAGGCGATGGATTTCCTAGTAAATGGCATATTTGCGATCGCCGGACGCCCGATTTACCACCACGTTCAAATCGACGGCGAAACCTACGAAATCATCCCCAAATCTAAGGGTTTCACTTGGCTTTATGAAGCAGCGTTACCTTACGTGGAAGCTGTATTTTATCGCACTTCACCGTTCCGAGGAACCAAATCTTACAATGCTCAAGCTAAGGAAGTTCCTGACGACCAAAAAGACTTCCACTACGGAGTTTTGTATGCAGACAAATTCCCGGTAGGTACGGCGGGGATTCCGCCGACTTTGCTAGCACAAGATATGCTGCATTTCCTGCCGCCTTATTTGATGGATTTCTACAAACAGCGCTGTCGCGGCGAAGATGATATTCTCAATCAAATTGGAGTCACATTTCAGCGATCGATGTACTGCGTTACTTCGGCAGTGTTTCAAGCGTTGCGGACGGCTCTTTTGTATCCTTTGGATGACCCCAATCCGAAGCATTTGAAGGCAAATAGGGCATTCTTTGAGGCTCAGCTTGATCGCTTCTGTCGCCCGGAATACGGTATGAAATATGCTGCGAAGCTCAAGAATATTCAGACTTCGGATTATAGGTAGTCATCGTGCATTAGGAATGGGGCATCGGGCATCGGGAATTTGTTATTGCAAAAACTCCTAAGCTGTTCGGCATTTAAAAGACGATAGTAGGGTGCGTCAGTACAGAAGTGTTTCCCGCATCCTTCGCGTAAGTGTTCACTCTTGACGCACCCTACAAGCCTCGTTAGTGGTTTAAATGCGTGACAGCTTAATGATTACCGATTACTAGACCCCATCCGATTTTAGATTAAAATTACCAGTTGATCGAAAATCTAAAATGTAAAATTGTCGAAGATCCAATGCCCGATGCCCGATGCCCGATGCCCCTTCCCCAATAACTATGGACAGCAAAGATCTAGCCAAATATATCGAAGCAAAGGACGGGATTTCCAAACCTTGGCTGTTGGTGCAACTGCGGCTGAAAAAATTGCAAGAAAGGCGATCGGAGATTTCTGCTGAAGAGTATATGACAGAACTTACTGACCTTCACAAAGATTTAATGAATCTGGGGGAATGGTGGCTGGGAATCGAAGATGAGGTGTTCTAGGCAATTTGAAGAATGCTAGGTGCGGGGATGGGTTCACCTTCTTCCTGCCAAGCTTCTAGATACATTTCGAGCACTTCTTCGCCATGTCGGATGGCTTCTTCGCGGGTTTGGCCGTGGGTACAGGGCATGACAACGCGCTCGGCAAACTCTGGAATCGTCACGAGGAAAAGTTGATCCTCGTCAGACCATTGGACGATCATACTGTATCGATTCATGAATCTTCCTCCTTTAACTCGTCGAGTTCGGCTAACAATATAGCCAACTGCTTCTCTAAATAGCGTGGCACATCATCTCCGTCTTTGCCTGGAATTGTTAATGTCTTCCCAATCAAAGGATGCTGCCATCTCTCATGGCTGCCTTTTCCCCGTCTTGGCAAATAAATAAAGCCCTCACGGGTAATCTGAGCTTTTAACTCGCGAATTTTTATAGGCATGGTGATTGTCCATTTTCTACCTCCATTTTCTTATTTAGCAATTTATTTTAATTTTTCCTTGGCCTATTCTCGCAGTTGCACGTCGGGGCGATCGCACTTTAAAATTTCTCCATCAAATCTTTTTCTTGGGTATAGACATCTCGTAGCTGTTGCAGCGCGGCCCCAGAAATGACCGATTTAACAGTAGCTACCAATTGGCCCCACTCTAGCAAGCTGTCAACTGAAACAGCTTTTTTGAACTTGTACGTGTAGAATTTAGTCCAAAATGCTGGTGCTTGCTTGCTTTTCCAGCGTTTGTACCATCTGCCAAAATCTTGAAGTGCGATCGGCTGTACTTGTAAAATAGGAGGAAAATCAGCGTAGCTAACGAAGCGGCTGATGCCTTTAGCGTGTACGTACACCATGTAGTGACAGCATTCTATGCGGTAAATCTCCTCTGCTGAGATATTGAACAGGAGTGCAACTGTTTCTTCGGTAACGAATCTCGCCAGCGGATGCAGGATTGGCGATTTGTGAATTATTCTCGATTCTGCGATCGTTCGCGATTTTGCCGGAGTTTCTGATATCATGGCTAGTACACCTCTGGATATGGTTAGTAGACTTCTGGATATGGCAAATGCACTTTTTGATAGAAAGAAATAATCTGTCCAGATTAGGTTTTACAGACGATCGCTCTTTAGTTTTCCAGGCCGGAGGGCGGTCGGCTTTTTAGATGAATTTATTTTAAGGTGTTATAGCACCCATTGTCAAGCATGGGTTTAGTAAGAATTAAAGTCAGAGAACTAGCTGCAGAGAAAGGTTGGACATTCAAGGAAGTTTCAGAACGTTCTGGGGTAATGTACAACACTGTCAAGCATTATGCCCGTTGTCCAGGGCTGACAACGGTGGATTTTACTTTGCTGCGGAAGTTAGCTCGCACTTTTGATGTGATGATTGAGGATTTGGTTGAGGTTTTAGAGGAATAGTCGATCGGCCTTAAGTTGTCTAGACCGGAGGGCGATAGCTTTTTCAGATGCAATTATCTTAAAACGCAACTGCATTTTTTATCAAGTATGGGTTTAGTTAGAGTAAAAGTGCGAGAGTTAGCGGCCGAGAAGGGCTGGACATTCAAGGAGGTGGCTGAGCGATCGGGCGTGATCTACAGCACCATAACCAGCTATGCTCGTCGTTCAGAAATATTAATGGTTGACTTTACCGCCCTGTACAAGTTAGCGCGCGCCTTTGATGTCATGATTGAGGACTTGGTGGAGATTATTGAGGAATAAGTCGATCGGCCTTTCCACGTTTCCACTATAAACCCTAGTGTTCCATCTTGTCAAAACGCGCTTAAGCAGTTTGCACCGCAGATAAAAGCTCAGCTTAAAGGTGCTAAGATTTAGTCAAAGTTGTTAATCTCCCGTTACCTTTGTGACTAGAGCCAGTACCGCCATTGGGGTTAGCCCCATAATTAAGGAACTTGTGCAGAAAAAGGCGCTAGCAACCCGGCTAACGCTGAAGGAAATCATCTATGTCGGGATGCTGGCGATCGACGAGTTGGACGAAAAGCGCTTGCAAGAGTTGGCAGATAAAGTGCATCAGATGCAGGTGAATGGTGAAATTTGAGGGGATAATGGCGATCGCGCTTTTGGTGAAGTGAAAAGGGCGATCGCACTTCTCAAAACTTCAAGAACTGGCCAGCTTAGCTTCTTGATTGCTTGTATGCTCTTAGCCAATTTAAGCCCCGCTTAGCACCTAGTTTTTTCTGTATATCTTCCAGTGAACTGTAAACACGCTTATCGCGGATCAGCTTTGCGTATCCATCTTTAACTCCAGGGATTGAGGTAAGGTCCGATTTTGGATTGTTAATAAAATCCAAGAAATCTGTAACGTCTTGAGGCTCAACAACTCTTTCGTTCAGCTTTGACTGCAAAACAGCTTGTTCAATAGCCTTTTCTGCTTCTGGTTGTTTGGCTGCAATCACAAACACCCACAGCCTGACTAGATTAGCTGCCTTAGCTGCTTCATAGATGGGTAAACCCGTTAACAAATGGTAGTGATCTTCTTCATCGGTGAGACAAACAATCGGCAGAGATAGGTTAAAGTTCCAATCTGTTAGAGATTGCGAAACTTTTTTGATGATTGAGGTTGAAGTGCCTGAATTTTCTCTAGCAATTTCTATCTGATTTAAGACTACAAAAGAAGGTTGGCTCTCAATTTTTTTGTAAAAGTTGACCATGTTACTTACTGCTATTCCTTTCTAAGTGATCTATTTGCTTGACAATTTGTTTTGTCAAATTTGAAAATTGTGTTGCTACACTACTCGCTGCTTTATTCTGCTCAGCAAATAAAGAAAGAGGTTTGCGCTCATGAGAAGCTTGACCAACAGCGGTAGCTCGCTTTATCTCTGGAAGAAGAGGGATATCTTTAAATACCTTAGAAACTAAAGATTTTATAGTAGTGTGTAGATTGACATTTTCAACCATCATAGGAATTATTCCTAAGATATTTCCTCTCTTACCGTTGGTATCGTCGTGAATCTCTTCTGCATTTTTTATGGGTCTCCTAATTGCATATACTGAGAAATACTCCATTTGTGAAGGTATAATGATATACTGAGCAGCAAGGAGACCGTTCTGACTAACAGCAGTCAAGCTAGGTGACGTATCAATAATTACATAATCATATTCTTTTGATAAACCCGTTTTTCTCAGGGCATTATCGAGCTTTTTATTGCAATATAAACCCAAGCTTAAGATGCTACTATCGGTTGTTTGGTAGCTGCTTGGGAGAACATCTATTTTACCGTTTGCCTGATTATGGAGGCTTAATATTTTATTCAAAGCTGAAGGTTGAATATATTCATTAGGTTTAAATCCAGGTTGATCGTATTCTTTGAGAAAATTTATCAATTCTTTTCGTTCCTTCAAAGAATCTAAGATTTGCACGAACTCTTTCAAAGTTGTAGCCTTATCTAACTCATCAGCTTTATTAACTCCCAAAGATAGACTAGCATTGGCTTGCTCATCCAAGTCAACAACTAAAACTCTATTACCTATTTTGGCTAATTCACTGTAGTTTAGACTAAATAAAGATGAGAAAGGTGGCTTCAGAAGAACTAGAGCCACCGCGCTGGGAGAGAATAAGGGTGAAAAGAAAACCTATCCACTCCCTTAATGAACAGTGAACGATTAAAAGACTTTCGTCAAGCAGCATACGAGTTATTAGTGCTGGCGAAAGATGCAACATTCGAGCTGATGGATGCAGTAATGACAACCAGGAATGCGGCTTGTTTGGCGGAATTTTCGCTCAGTCCGCTATTCAATCGTCAATGGTCAAGCGTCTATGAAGCCTTACAAGACTGTAG
The DNA here is from genome assembly GCF_036701335.1 of Microcoleus sp. Pol12B5. Taxonomy (NCBI): domain Bacteria; kingdom Bacillati; phylum Cyanobacteriota; class Cyanophyceae; order Oscillatoriales; family Microcoleaceae; genus Microcoleus; species Microcoleus sp. Pol12B5. The sequence continues at coordinate 139,765 of NZ_JAUBQQ010000010.1, forward strand.
ACCAGACCGGAAAAAACTGATGATGCTGTATCAAGAGCAATTACAGCAGCAAGTACCTAGAACAGAACATATATTAGTGGCAATTGACCACACTGCATGGGCGAGACCTGACGCTCAAACATTAAAAGACAGAACCCATGAATATCAGAAAGGCTGCATTGTTGGACAGGGATATAGTACAATTGCGTGGATACCTGAAGAACAAGGAAGTTGGGCATTACCCCTACTCCATGAAAGAATTAGTAGTGGGTCTTCACCCATACTTCAAGCAGCTTCCCAACTCAAACTTGTTTGCGAACAAAGCGTCAACCCAATATTAGCAGTCTTAGACCGAGAATATGGCAATGCAACTTGGGTATTAGCGCAAGCAGATATTCAAGCTGATTGCTTAATGAGAGTCCGAAAGAATGCTTGTTTTTGGTCAGCACCACCAGCCTATAGTGGTCGCGGTAGACCGCGAAAACACGGGTCCAAAATGAGACTCAATGACCCAACCACATGGCTCAAAGTGGATACTGCGAGCGAAATTGACTCTCATCCACAGTTGGGACAAGTCCGAGTCCGTCAATGGCTTGACTTACATTTTTATCGCGCCCCTGAACATCCTGTCAATTTAATTCTCATCGAAAGACTCAATCCCATGTCAAACGGTCAGCCGTTTCCACCCTTGTGGTTGGCTTGGGTGGGAAAACGAACTCTACCTTTAGAAATAGTTTGGTTTAAGTATTTACGACGTTTTGGAGTGGATCATTGGTATCGCTTTGCCAAGCAAAGATTACATTGGACATTGCCTAACCTGAGAACTCCCTCTCAAGGTGAGCGGTGGAGTGATTTAATGCCCTTGATGAGTTGGCAACTCTGGCTGGCTAGGGATTTAGTTAAAGAAAATCGACTGCCTTGGCAATCTGCTACGATCGATTTAACTCCTGGACGTGTTGCCCAATCAATGTTATCGATTTTAGTTGACATTGGTACTCCGACGAAACTACCTAAACCGAGGGGAAAATCTCCTGGTTGGGAAACAGGAAAGGTACGGATATCGGCACCACGATATCCCACTGTCAAAAAACGAGTCTCTCGACGCAAAAAGTCCTCAAGATTAGTTGTTTAATCTCCTCTATTTGGAATTGTTGAGCAATAGACCTCTTGCAAAAAAAATATGTGTTATCCTTAAAGGTTTGCTCAAGTTTAGGTCAAACTTTGAATTATTGTCTTGATTGGCATCTCCTTAAACTTGCCGGGCCTGCTAGATTATAAAATTGGCTAAACTTTCTATAATAGCACAAAATTATTTTGCAAGAGGTCTAATAACTTGCCCGGTGTTGAAAGGCAGGTACTTTTAGATGCGATCGTTTTTTAGTCTAAACTCCAGTAATTCATAAGCGATGTTAACAACTAACGTGGTTTTGCCAACTCCACCCTTAGCTGTGTAAATTGCAATTGTACGCATTTTAACTGTATCCAAAAAATTTCTAACGAAATTTGCTACTGGTTGAAGTTGTTCTGGGTTTTCTATATTGTGCTTACACTTTAGAGTTGCGAGTCCTTGTGTATATTCGTAAATCTCCACTAAAAACGGATCGATCAGTATCCCAAATCTTGTATTAGAGTATTTGAGATACGTTTGTAGCTGAATGCGAGCTCCCGCATCAAGTCTAGTTTTAGCCGTCTTAATTTCAACCAGAAAGTTAATATACCGACTCAAGTCTTCTACTAAGAAATCAACCTCTTTTTGAGTCCAAACTATCTGAATATGGGCAGTCAGTTTAGGTACTTTAACCTTAAACTCTGGAATCCAGTGAGAATAACTACTCTTGCGAGGCAAACCCGCCATCTCCAGCATTGTCTGAACCAGATGCAGAGACACATAAGCCTCATTATTCCAGTCAGAAGACAGTTGAACCATGTTGAAGACTCAGGGTTTTCTCTATTATTACCCAAAATGAGGTTTAGATCCTGGGGGGGTGACAAAGAGGCCTAGGAGATAGACCGAATCAGGGTTGCAGCCCGCATACCTTGTTGATAAAAGCGAC